>JAUHVN010000235.1 GCA_030425055.1 Actinomycetes bacterium
GGGCCTCGCGCAGGGCGCGCTGCACCTGGCCGACGATCTCCTCTTCGCCCATCACCATCGAGTCCAGGCCCGCGCTCACCGAGAACAGGTGGTGCACGACGCGCTGGGTGCACAGCACGGTCGCCGACGAGCGCAGCGACTCCGCGTCGTCGCCGGCGCGCTCGGCCAGCACCTGGAAGACGGCTTCGGTCGCGAGTTCGGCGGCCGCGGTCACCGGCTCGTCGATGTCGAGGTAGGCCTCGAAGCGGTTGCACGTCGACAGCACCACCGCGCCGCGCACGAATCCGTGCCCGGCCAGCACTCCCGCCACCTCGGTGGCCCCGACGCGCGAGATGCGGTCGAGCACGTCGAAGTCGGTCGTTCGATGGGAGGCGGTGACGCAGAAAAGCACGGGTTCGATCGTACCCGCGGAAGATTCGTACGCTGGGGAGGTGACACTCGCTCCCGATCATCCCCTCCGCGACGGCCGCACCGTCGAGGCACCCCTGGTCCGCGTGGCGCGCGGAGACCGGCCCGCGACGCGGCCGGTGTGGTTCATGCGCCAGGCGGGGCGCTCGCTGCCCGAGTACCGCGAGCTGCGGCGCGGCGTGGCGATGCTGGATGCCTGCCTCGACCCCGCGCTCGCCTCCGAGATCACGCTGCAGCCGGTGCGGCGCCACGGCGTCGACGCCGCGGTGTTCTTCAGCGACATCGTCGTGCCGCCGCTGCTGGCGGGCGTCGGGGTGCGGATCGTCGAGGGGCGCGGGCCCGTCTTCGACCACCCGGTCCGCACGCGCGACGACGTGCGCGCTCTGCCGCCGCTTCACACCGAGGCGCTCGATCCGATCCGCGAGGCGGTCGGCATCGTGGCCGCCGAACTCGGCACCGTGCCGGTCATCGGCTTCGGCGGCGCGCCGTTCACCCTCGCGTCGTACCTCGTCGAGGGCGGACCGTCGAAGGACCAGCAGCGCGCCCGCGCGATGATGCACGCCGACCCCGAGGCGTGGAGCGCGCTCATGACGTGGTGCGCCGATGTGACGACCGCGTTCCTCGAGGCGCAGGTCGCCGGCGGCGCGAGCGTCGTGCAGCTGTTCGACTCGTGGGCGGGGTCGCTGTCGCGGGCAGACTACGAGCGTTCGGTGCTGCCGTTCTCGCGCCGGATCCTCGCCGCGGTCGAGCCGTTGGGCGTGCCCCGCATCCACTTCGGCCTCGGCACGGCCGGGTTCCTCGATCTGGTGGCGGATGCCGGCGCCGAGGTCGTCGGCGTCGACTGGCGGCTGCCGCTGGACGAGGCGGCGCGGCTCGTGCCCGGGCATCCGCTGCAGGGCAACATCGACACCGCGCTGCTGACCGCTCCGCGTGGCGTGCTGCACGCCCACGTCGCCGACGTGCTGCGACGGGGCGACGCGGCGCCCGCCCACATCGTGAACCTCGGGCACGGCGTGCCGCCCGACACCGACCCTGCTGTGCTCACCGACCTCGTCGAGATCGTGCATGCCGCCGACTGACGGCGAGCCGTTCGTCGTCGTCGGCGGTGGCATCGCCGGACTCGTCGTCGCCCGTCGCCTTGCGCTCGCCGGGCGCGCCGTCACCCTGCTCGAAGCCGGCGACAGGCTCGGCGGGGCGGTCGCACCGGTGACCGTCGCCGGAGCGGCGATCGACGCCGGCGCCGAGTCGTTCGCCACCCGCAGCGACGCCGTGCCGGCCCTGCTGCGAGAGCTAGGTCTCGACACCGACGTCGTCACGCCCGCCGCCGGCTCGGCGTGGGTGCACCGGGCCGACGGCCGCTCGGTGCCGCTGCCGGCCGCGGGTGTGCTGGGCATCCCGGCCGACCCGCGCGCGCCCGATGTGCGGCGCGCTGTCGGACGGATCGGCGCGTGGCGCGCGCGTCTCGACCGTGTGCTGCCGACGCGGGTCGGGGCGGAGGCGGCATCCGTCGATGGACTGGTGCGCGCGCGCATGGGTGCCGCGGTCGCCGACACGCTCGTGGCGCCGGTCGTGCGCGGCGTGTACTCGCGCGATTCGGCCACGATGCCGGTCGCCGTCGCGGCGCCTCGGCTGCCCGGCCTGCTGCGCGAGCGCGGATCGCTGTCGGCGGCGGTCGCCGCGCTGCGCGCCGACGCGCCCGCCGGATCGCTCGTCGCGGGCCTCCGCGGCGGGATGCTGCGCCTGTCCGCCGCACTCGCCGCCGACGTCGCGCGCCTGGGCGTCGACGTGCGGCTGGGCGCCGCGGCAACCGTGATCGAGCCGACGCGGGCGGTCGCCGACGGTCGTGAGCACACCGGGCGCGTTGTGCTCGCGGCATCCGCCCCCGACGCGCCCCCCGCGCGACCCGTCACGCTCGTGACCCTCGTCGTCGACGCGCCCGCGCTCGACGAGGCACCGCGCGGAACCGGCGTGCTCGTCGCTCCCGGGGCCGCCGTCACGGCCCGTGCGCTCACCCACGTCACCGCGAAGTGGACGTGGGTGGCCGCATCGCTGCCGGGCAGGCACGTGCTGCGCCTGTCGTACGACGAGGCACCCGCGGATGCTGCGGCGACGGCCCGATCCGATGCGGCGGCGATGCTGGGCGTGGCGCTTCCCGACCCCGAGGAGGTCGCCGTGCGGACGTGGCTGCGGTCGGCGCGCGACCCCCGGGAACTCGGGATGCCGCGCGTCGGCGAAGCGGTGGCGGGAACCGGGCTGGCCGCCGTGGTCGCACAGGCCGAAGGCACAGCATCCTCACTGCTGGCCGATTAGGGGAGGCATCGATCGCGGGGGAGGATGGACGGGTGACCGACAGCTCCACCGAGACGCCGGCGGCCCACTTCACGCTGTGGGCGATCCTGCGTCGTACGCGACACGAGTCCACCTCCGAGCAGCCCTTCACCTCGGCCGTCGATGCGCTGCCGCAGAGCGTCGAGCTCCGTGGGATCTACGATGTCTCGGGCCTGCGCGCCGACGCCGACCTCATGCTGTGGCTCACCGGATCGGATGCCGCCGACCTCCAGGCCGCGCTGCGCGCGCTGCGCCGCACCGCCGAGCTCAGCGCGCTCGACCCGACGTGGAACGCGCTGGGCGTGCACCGCGACGCCGAGTTCACCCGCTCGCACCTGCCCGCCTTCGCACGCGGCCTGCCGCCGAAGGAGTGGCTCACGGTCTACCCGTTCGTCCGCTCGTACGAGTGGTACCTGCTGCCCGAGGACGAGCGGCGCGGTCTGCTCGCCGACCACGGACGCAAGGGGGCCGAGTACCCGCAGGTGCAGGCCAACACCGTCGCCTCGTTCGCCCTGGGCGACTACGAGTGGATCCTCGCGCTCGAAGCCGACGATCCGATCGACCTCGTCGACCTCATGCGGCACCTGCGCGCGACCGGCGCGCGCCGCCACGTGCGTGAGGAGATCCCGTTCTTCACCGGGCGGCGCATCGAGCCGTCCGAGATCCAGGAGGTGCTGTCGTGATCGACCCGCGAGTGGACGCCGACGCCGTGCTGCTGGCCTCGTTCGGAGGCCCCGAGGGCCAGGACGACGTCATCCCGTTCCTGCGCAACGTGACGCGGGGGCGCGGCATCCCCGACGAGCGGCTCGAAGAGGTCGCCGAGCACTACCGCCACTTCGGCGGCGTCAGCCCGATCAACGAGCAGAACCGGCAGCTGAAGGCGGCCCTCGAGGCCGAGCTCGCGGCGCGCGGCATCGACCTGCCCGTGTACTGGGGCAACCGCAACTGGGGCCCGTTCTTCGTCGACGCGCTGCGCGAGATCGCCGACCACGGCCACCGCCGCGTGCTCGTGCTGGTCACGAGCGCGTACACGTCGTATTCGGGTGTGGGGCAGTACCGCGAGGACTTCGACCGCGCGCTCGCCGAGACCGGTCTCGCCGACACCCTCGAGCTGCACCGCGTGCGCGAGTTCTTCGACCACCCCGGCTTCGTCGAGCCGTTCGCGACGGCGCTGCGCGACGCGCTGGCGGCGGCCCCCGCGGGCACGCACGTCGAGTTCGTGACGCACTCGATCCCCACGCGCGACGCGAACGTCTCGGGCGACGAGCACACCGCCGACACCGGGGTCGCGTTCGGCGAGGGTGGCGCGTACGTCGCGCAGCACCTCGCGGCGGCCGAGGCGATCCTCGACGCCGCGGACGCGACGGATGCCCCGTGGTCGCTCGTGTACCAGTCGCGTTCGGGTGCGCCGCACGTGCCGTGGCTCGAGCCCGACATCTGCGACCACATCGACGAGCTCGCCGCCGACGGCGTGCCCGGCGTCGTGATCGTGCCGTTCGGCTTCGTGTCCGACCACATGGAGGTCATGTGGGACCTCGACGAGGAGGCGATCGAGACGGCGCAGGAGCACGGCATGCACGCCGCGCGCATCCCGACGCCCGGTGTCGACCCGCGCTTCGTCGCCGGCCTGGTCGACCTGCTCGTCGAGCGCCTCGACGGCACGCCAGACGCCGACCGCCCGCACCGCACCGCGCTCGGTCCGTGGCCCGACCACGCCCCGCAGGGTCGCGCGCCCGCGTCGCTTCCGGCATGACACTGCGGCTCGGAACCCGCGGCAGCGCCCTCGCCCTCGCGCAGTCGCGCGCGATCGCGCAGCGCCTCGGCGCCGATGTGGTCGTCATCGAATCCGACGGCGATCGGATGCCGGGCTCGCTGGCGTCGCTGGGCGGCACGGGCGTGTTCGCGACCGCGCTGCGCACGGC
>JAUHVN010000236.1 GCA_030425055.1 Actinomycetes bacterium
CAGTACAAGGACGTCATCCTCGGCCTCGTCTTTCTCAAGTACGTGTCGGATGCCTTCGATGAGCGACGCGCGGGCATCCGCGCCGAGCTCGCCGCCGACGGGTACGACGACGACCAGGTCGCCGACATCATCGACGACACCGACGAGTACACCGGTCGCGGTGTCTTCTGGGTTCCGGCCAACGCGCGGTGGGGGTTCCTCGCCGAGAACGCGAAGGGGCTCGGCCCGTCGCTGGATGCCGCCGAGAAGTCGATCGGTGCGCTGATCGATGAAGCGATGGATGCCGTCATGCAGGCGAACCCGCAGCTGTCTGGCACGTTGCCGCGCATCTTCAACCGCGACAACGTCGACCAGCGCCGACTCGGCGAACTCGTGGACCTCTTCAACTCCGCGCGCTTCGCCGCGCAGGGGCAGGGAGGGTCGGACGGTCGCCGCGCGCGCGACCTGCTCGGTGAGGTGTATGAGTACTTCCTTGAGAGGTTCGCCGCCGCGGAAGGCAAGCGGGGCGGTGAGTTCTATACGCCGGCAGGAGTCGTTCGCGTGCTCGTCGAGCTGCTGCAGCCGACCCACGGGCGCGTCTACGATCCGTGCTGCGGATCGGGCGGCATGTTCGTGCAGGCCGAGAAGTTCATCGACGCCCACCACGGCGAAGGCAGCGACATCTCGGTCTATGGACAGGAGCTCAACGAGCGCACGTGGCGCATGGCGAAGATGAACCTCGCCATCCACGGGCTGTCGGGCAACCTCGGTCCGCGGTGGGGCGACACCTTCGCGCGCGACCTGCACCCCGACCTTCAGGCCGACTACGTCATGGCGAACCCGCCGTTCAACATCAAGGACTGGGCGCGCAACGAGGAAGACCCGCGGTGGCGGTTCGGGGTGCCCCCGACCGGCAACGCGAACTACGCGTGGATCCAGCACATCCTCTCGAAGCTCGCCCCGGGCGGCCAGGCGGGTGTCGTCATGGCGAACGGCTCGATGTCGTCAAACTCGGGCGGCGAGGGAAAGATCCGGGCCGAGATCGTCGAAGCCGATCTCGTCTCGTGCATGGTCGCGCTGCCGACGCAGCTGTTTCGGTCGACCGGGATCCCGGTGTGCGTCTGGTTCTTCGCGAAGGACAAGGGGGCTCGGGCCGGCGAGGTGCTCTTCATCGACGCCCGAAACCTCGGGCACATGGTCGACCGCGCCGAGCGCGCGCTCTCGGACGACGACATCGCCAAGATCGCCGGCACCTTCCACGCCTGGCGAGGGATTGAGTCGGATGCTGCGACCCTCGCGTTCCCGGAAGACCAGGACGTTGAGCGAGCCGAAGGCGAGACGAAACGCGGCGAGTACGCAGACGTCCCGGGGTTCTGCTACTCCGCACCTCTCGCCGAGATCAAGGCGGCGGATTACGCGCTCACACCGGGACGCTACGTGGGGGCCGCCGAAGCGGAGGACGACGGCGAACCGATCGAGGAAAAGCTCGCGCGGCTACGAGCTGAGCTCGAGGCGCAGTTCGCTGAGTCGGCACGATTGGCCGAGGTTGTGCGCGAGCAATTGGCGAGGCTCTCGTGAACTACCCGATCGGATCAATAGCGGACCTCGCGACTATTGAGATGGGTCAGTCACCAAAGGGTGAAACCGTACGACGCAGCCCGACTGGGCTGCCGCTCCTCAACGGTCCAACCGAGTTCGGACAACAACATCCGGTCCCAGCGCAGTGGACGGATGCGGGTGTCCGATTCGCGCGTCCCGGCGACATATTGTTCTGCGTCCGCGGCTCGACGACCGGCCGAATGAACCGTGCTGATCAGGATTATGCGATCGGCCGCGGTATCGCGGCATTGCGTGCGCGCGATGCTGTCGATAGTCGGATAGTGAAGTATGCGTTGGACGCGTCTCTGTCTGACCTTCTGGCCGGCGTGTCCGGCTCCGTCTTCCCAAACCTCTCTCGGGAACAAATTCTCCAACACCGCGTGCCGGTTCCCCCGCGGGCCGAGCAGCAGGCGATCGCCGAGGTGCTGGGCGCCCTCGATGACAAGATCGCCGCCAACACCGCCCTCGCCGCCACAGCCTGGGCGTTCATGGAGACGGAGTTCCGGGCGGTCCGAGCCGATCCCGAGTGCACACGAACTCGACTCGGCGCGATCGCGTCGCTCGAGTACGGCAAGGCGCTTCCTGCAAGTGTTCGCGAGTCCGGGGAGGTATCGGTTGTAGGGAGCGGTGGAGTGAGCGGCGTTCACTCGAAAGCTCTCATAGATCGCTCGGGCGTTGTCGTGGGCCGGAAGGGCTCGGCTGGCGCTGTCCATTGGGTCAGCGGGCCACACTTCCCGATCGACACCACGTTCTACGTGCGTGGAACCGACGATGCGGTCTCACAACCTTTCCTCTACTTCCTCCTGCGGACGCTCCGCCTGGACGAGATGAACAACGACTCGGCGGTGCCGGGGTTGAACCGATCCGAGGCTCTCGCCCTACCGATATGGCGTCCGACTCCGGCACGCCTCGCGAGCTTCACGGCCCAGGCAGAAGGGCAGATCGCACTTGTCGAAGGGATTGACCGCGAGAATCGGGCCCTCGCCGCCACCCGCGACGCGCTGCTCCCGCAGCTCATGTCGGGCAAGTTGCGGGTGCGCGATGCCGAGGCGGCGGCATCCGAAGCCGGCGCGTGAGCGCCATCAGCACCGAGACCGGATAGATTCACAAGACTGCACCGTCGCATGCACTTTGGGGGAGACATCGCATGACCAGTACGGCCGTGCCGCCTTCGGCGAGCGCCCACGCACCGAAGCCCGTCAAGAAGACACCGGTATGGGCCAAGATCCTGCTCGTCCTGGTCATCCTCGCGGTGATCGCCGGAGCCGCATTCGTGAGCTTCAACGTCGGCAAGTTCCTCGGCGCGACCGAGTCGCGCGACACCCAGGTCATCCGCTCGATCACCGGCGAGGAGCAAGTGATCCTCGTCACGGCTGGCATGACCGATGTCGAGGAGGAGCGCGCGGATGGTCTGAAGCTCGCCATCGGCGACTGGGACTTCTTCACTCTCCCGGGTAGCGAGCGTTCTGTGCTCGTGCGCTACGAGTACGACGCGAAGTTCGGCATCGAGGGGAAGGACGTCGGGATCACGCAGACAGGTGACGACTCGTACCTGGTCACGATCCCGAAGTTCGTCTACCTCGGCTACGCCAACCCCGATCTGAGCGTGGCGAACGAGGAGAACGGCCTCTTGAGCTGGACGACTCCCGAGATCGATACAACCGAGGTGTTCGAGGAACTGCTGTCGGAGCAGGCCGTGGAGCAGCACATCGACGGCTTCCGCTCGGTGCTCGAGGACCAGGCCGAGCTGTTCTACTCCAGGATCGTGCACGCCATCGACCCCGCGATCACGCTCGAGTTCGAGTTCACCGGCTGAGCACGCCCGCACCACGAAGGAAGATGACGACATGACCGACGAATCCGTTGCGCATGAGGAACCGAGCGATGAGCTTCAGCTGATCAGCGACGGCGATGGACTCGTCGTCTTCGGCAGCCCAGCCGAGATCGATCGCTTCGTCGCTGCCGCGGGAGTTCCGTCGCGTGAGCTGGACCTACGACCGCTGGGCACAGCAGTGGCGAGGGGCGGCTCCGCACTGCAGGCCGCGTCGGAAGTGTCGGCGAACGCGGGCCGGTGGATGAAGCTCACCGAGGAGTCGGCGCGAGCCGCGCAGATCGCCTCGTACGGCTCGAAGAGTTCGAGGTTCGTGGAGCGGGGAAACGACCTCGTCCAAGCCACGACCCGAGGTGCGAACGGCCAGTTCACGAAGAATCTGCAATTCATCAGGCCGGGGAAGGCGGGGGCGATGCTCACCAACCCCGCACTCCTCACCGGTGTCGGCGGCCTGATGGCGCAGTACGCCATGGAACAACAAATGGCGGAGATCACCGAGTACCTTGCCAAGATCGACGCGAAAGTCGACGACATCCTTCGTGCTCAGAAGGATGCGGTTCTGGCCGACATGATCGGCGTGGAACTGATGCTCGATGAGGCGATGGTCGTGCGGAGCCAGGTCGGTCGGGTCTCCGAGGTCACCTGGTCGAAGATCCAGGGGTCGGCATCGACGATCGCCCGCACGCAGGCCTACTCGCTGCGTCAGCTCGACGCCCTCGCCGAGAAGCTTGAGAAGGAGACGAAGATCGGCGAGATCGCCGATGTGTCCAGGCAGGCGCAGGACACGGTAGTCGAGTGGCTCGCAGTGCTCGCCCGTTGTTTCCAGCTGCAGGATGCAATGGCCGTGTTGGAGATCGACCGCGTGCTTGATTCCTCGCCCGAAGAGCTCGACCGCCATCGACTCGCTCTGCACACGTCGCGTCAGCGGCGAACGGACGCCATCGCGAAGGCGACAACGCAACTCGTCGCCCGAATGGACTCGGCGGCGAGCCGCGCGAACGCGAAGGTACTGACGAACCCCATCTCAGCCAAGACGGTCGTGAACGCGAGCAACGACGTCGCGGCCGGTGTCAAGGACCTGCACCTGACACTCGGGCTCGCAGACGAACGCGACTTTCTCGAGGCACGTCGCTGGTCCGCTGCGGCCATCGAGGCGCGCGATGGCGTGGTCGGCGCGAGCAAGGACGGGCTGCAGACCGTCGGCCGCTTCGGCAGCGACACGATCGAGAACGCCCGAAT
>JAUHVN010000001.1 GCA_030425055.1 Actinomycetes bacterium
CGTCTTGCGGGCAAGATCGCCGACCGGCTCCAGCGCAGTGGAGATGCGCAGTCTTCAGACGCGAGTGCTGACGAGACATGAGCGCACTGCCCGAGTCCGCGTGGGAGCAGGATGCCCTCGACACCCTCGCCGAGCCGCTCGGCTGGCGGCCGGCCAGGGGTGAAGACATCGCACCCGGTAGCGGGGAACGCGACACCTGGGACGACCTGCTCATCCGCCCGCGCCTGCTCGAAGCGCTCCGCACCCTCAACCCCGGGGTTCCGGGCGAGTACTTGCAGCAGGCAGCCGCAGAGATCGCGGCACCCAAGTCGCAGGATGCGATCACCGAGAACCATCGCATCCACCAGTACCTCGTGGGCGGGTATCCGCTGAGCTACATCGACTCGGACGGCATCGAGCAGAACCCGCGGCTCCGGCTGCTCGGTGCCGACCCGTCCGACAACGACTGGCTGGCGGTCAATCAGCTGACCCTGCGTCAGGGCGACCTTCACCGCCGTTTCGACATCGTGTTGTTCGTCAACGGGATGCCGCTCGTCATCATCGAGCTCAAGCGAGCGGGTGCGGCATCCACCGGCGTGGCCCCGGCGCACGCGCAGCTGCAGACCTACCTGCGCGAGTTTCCGATGGCGTTCCGCTTCTGCGTGCTTACCCTCGCGAGCGACGGCCTGGAGGCGAAGTACGGCACGCCGTTCACGCCGCTCAACCACTTCGCGCCGTGGAACGTCGACGACGACGGAGCCCCGCTGACGCAGCCGCGCGTCGAGAACGGCCGCTCGGTCGAACCCATCGATGACGCTCTCAGCGGGCTCTTCAACCAGGAGCGCTTCCTGCAGCTCGTGCGCAGCTTCACGGCGTTCGACGAGAACGCCGACGGACTCAGCAAGCGCATCGCGAAGCCCCACCAGTACTTCGCTGTCACCAAGGCGGTCGGCTCGACGGTGCAGGCGGTCGAGACCAACGGCAAGGCCGGCGTGGTGTGGCACACCCAGGGGTCGGGCAAGTCGATGGAGATGGAGCTGTATGCGAACCTCGTGTCGCGGCATCCGAAGCTCAAGAACCCGACGGTGATCGTCGTCACCGACCGCACCGAGCTCGACGGTCAGCTGTTCCAGACCTTCGCCCAGAGCCTGCTGCTCGCCGAGAAGCCCGTGCAGGTGCGCGAGCGTGCGCAGCTGCGCGACGAACTCAGCAACCGGGTGACGGGCGGCATCTACTTCACGACGCTGCAGAAGTTCGGGCTGACCGATGCCGAGAAGCTGTCGGGCACGCAGCATCCACTTCTCACCGATCGCCGCAACGTGATCGTCGTGGTCGACGAGGCGCACCGCAGCCACTATGACGACCTCGACGGCTACGCGCGACACCTGCGCGATGCGCTGCCGTACGCGACGCTCATCGCGTTCACCGGCACCCCGATCTCGTTCGCCGAGCGCGACACTCGCGCAGTGTTCGGGGACTACATCGACATCTACGACCTCACCCGCGCCGTCGACGACGGCGCCACGGTGCCCGTCTACTTCGAGCCGCGGCTCATCAAGGTCTCGTTCGCCGAAGGCGCCACCGAAGAAGACATCGACCGGGCCGCGGACGAGTACACGCTCGGACTCGACGACACCGAACGAGCGCGGATGGAGGCATCGGTCGCCGTCGTCAACGCCGTCTACGGAGCCCCGGAGCGTATCGAGACCCTCGCCGCCGACCTGGTGCAGCACTGGGAAGAGCGGCGCGAGCGGATGAAGCCGTTCCTCGAGTCTCCAGGCAAGGCGCTCATCGTGGGGGGCACCCGCGAGATCTGCGCGCGTCTCTACACCGCGATCGTCGAGCTGCGGCCGGACTGGCATTCAGATGCCCTGGACTCGGGCCGGATCAAGGTCGTGTACTCGGGCTCGGCGTCGGACCAGCCTCCGGTGAGCGACCACGTGCGACGGGATTCCGAGAACAAGGCCATAAAGGCGCGCCTGAAGGATGCCGGCGACGAGCTCGAGCTGGTGATCGTCAAAGACATGATGCTCACCGGGTTCGACGCGCCGCCGCTGCACACCCTCTACCTCGACCGACCGCTCAAGGGCGCGCTGCTGATGCAGACGCTCGCGCGCGTGAACCGCACGTTCGAGGGCAAGGAGGACGGCCTGCTCGTCGCGTACGCACCCCTCGCCGACAACCTCGCGAAGGCTCTGTCTGAGTACACCGTCTCCGACCAGGAGAACAGGCCCATCGGCCGTGACGTCGACGAAGCCGTGTCGATCGCCACCGAGCTGGTCGGGCAGATCCGCGAGATGCTGACCGACTGCGACTGGCGGTCGATCGCGAAGCAGGGCGGATCGCGGGCCTGGCGGACCGCCGCGACGACGGCGACGAACTATCTGCGGGATCCCGCGAATCCGCTCAACGCCGCCGAGCTGGGCCCCGACCGTCTATCGTCGCGCTATCGCATCGCGACGGGACAGCTCGCCCGCGCGTGGGCGCTCGCGTCTGGTCGCACCGGCCTCGCCGAGCTTCACGACGAGATCGCCTTCTATGAAGAGGTGCGCGTCTGGATGGCGAAGTTCGATGCGGCCGATCGCCAGTCGCGCGACGAGCCCATCCCCGAAGAGATCTCGCGGCTCCTCAGCACGCTGGTCGCCGACTCGATCGCACCCGGCGATGTGCTCGACATCTACGATGCCGCCGGACTGCCGCGGCTCGCGCTCGACGACCTCGGTCCCGAGTTCCTGGCCAAGGCACAGGCGGCGCCGAACGCGCACCTCGCGATCGAGGCGCTGCGCAAGTCGCTCACGGATGCCGGCACCGCCGCGACGCGCGGCAACCTGGTGCGTCAGCGGGCGTTCTCGGAGCGCATTGCCGAGATCATGAACCGCTACACCAACCAGCAGCTCACCTCGGCCGAGGTGATCGCCGAGCTGGTGGAGCTGGCGAAGGAGGTCGCCGCCGAGGCATCCCGGGGGTCGACCTTCTCACCCCCGCTGTCGAGCGACGAACTCGCGTTCTACGACGCGGTCGCCACCAACGAGTCGGCCGTCGATGTTCAGGGCGAGGATGTGCTCGCGCAGATCGCACGAGAACTCGTGGCCGTCATGCGTCGTGATGTGCGCACCGACTGGACCGTGCGCGACGACGTACGCGCGAAGCTGCGCTCGTCGATCAAGCGGCTACTGGTGAAGTACAAGTACCCACCCGACAAGCAGCCCGAGGCGATCAAGCTCGTGATGGACCAGATGGAGTCGATGGCACCGCGGTACGCGGACGAGCGGGGAGGGTGAACCGCGTCGGCGGGCGGGACTGATGGCGTTCGCGAAGGACTCCGGGGTCGGCGAGCATCTTGTCATCACTCGCGTTACATGTAACAATCACCGCATGGCGGTTCGTGATCGGGTGAGCGAGTACCGGCACCGGATGCGTGCCCGGGGCTTTCGACCCGTGCAGGTCTGGGTTCCCGATGTTCGGACGCCTGCATTCGCGGCCGAGGCCAAGCGTCAGGCGGCGCTGGTTGCGGAGGCGGATCGGGCGACCGACGATCAGTCGTTCCTTGAAGAAGTGTCGGCGCCGTGGGATGACGAGTGATTCGAGGCGAACTGTGGACAGTCGCCGGAGGCGTCTACGCGTCCAAGCCGCGCCCTGCGCTGATCGTCCAGGATGACGCATTCGAGGCGACCGACTCCGTCACTGTCCTGCCTTTGACGAGCCACCTGATCGAAGCCCCACTGCTCCGCATCCGCATCAGCGCAAGCGAGATGTCGGGACTGGATCGCGACAGCGACGTGATGGTTGACAAGCTCACGACGGTGCGTCGCTCGAGCGTGGCTACCCGCGTCGGTCGGCTGTCGACGGACCAGCTAGCCGAGGTTGAGCGCGGCGTAATGGCGTTCCTCGGATTCGCTCGCTGACTCGAAGGCATCGGGATTCGCCGCTTCGCGCTGCGCAAGTGATCTCAGCGCCAGCTCGTCAGCTTGTCGGGATTGCGCACCAGCCACACATCCCGAACGCGGTCTGCCCGCACACCCAGCACGATGACCGTGTCGACGACGCCGTCCTCGGTCACGAGGAAGCCCAGGCCGTCGACGGTGGCGATCGGATCGACCCGGGCGTTCGGCCGCTGGGTCAGCACGCCCAGGATGAACCGCGCGACGTTGGAGGCGCCGACGACCGGGCGGCGGGCCGCGCTGACCTTGCCGCCGCCGTCCGAGGTGAGTGTGACCTCGGGGTCGAGCACCGCGACGAGAGCGTCGAAGTCCCCGGCACCCGTCGCGGCCGCGAAGGCCGCGGCGACGGCGTCGTGACGTTCACGGGGAGCATCGTCCTGGGTGCGCGAGCGCACCTTGCGCCGGGCGGATGACGCCAACTGCCGCGTCGCATCCACCGACCGGCCGACCGTCTCGGCGATCTGCGCGAACGGCATCTCGAACACATCGTGCAGGACGAACGCGACGCGCTCGGCGGGAGTCAGGGTGTCGAGCACGACCTGGAGCGCCATGCTCACGGAGTCGTCCATGGTGACCCGGTCGAGCGGGTCGTCCGAGCGCGCGGGGTCCGCGGCGGCGGGCAGCGGCTCGGGCAGCCAGGGTCCGACATACGTCTCGCGGCGAGCGCGCGCCGAGCCGAGCATGTCGAGGCAGACGCGTGAGGTCACGCGCATCATCCACGCGCCCGGGTTGTCGATGTCGGCGCGCTGAGCCGCGCTCAGACGCAGCCAGCGCACGAAGGCCTCCTGCACGGCATCCTCCGCGTCGCTCACGCTGCCGAGCATGCGATAGGCCAGACCGAGCAGTGCCGGCCGTTCCGCGTCGAGCGCCGCCGCGCCGTCATCGTCGGGCATTCCGCGCCTCCGTTCCGTGAGAGATGTTCCTCTCCTTCCTCGACGACGCGCGACCCTCGGATGTGAGCCTCACATTTCAGCGTGCTGTGTCGTCGTACATTCAGGGCGCCGAACCGGGCGTTCGGATCAGAAGGAGAGGACGGCGATGAAGATCGCGATTGCAGGCGGTACAGGTCTGATGGGGCAGTTGGTGGCCGATGAGGCCACCTTGCGCGGCCACGAGGTCGTGATCCTGGCGCGCTCGCGGGGCATCGATCTGATGTCGCCGGTCGGACTGGACGACGCGCTGGCGGGCTCGGCCGCGGTCGTCGACGTCGCGAACACCACGACCATGAAGGCGGATGCCTCAGTCGAGTTCTTCGAGCGCGTCACGGGCGCTCTCCTGACGGCCGGGCAGCGCGCCGGGGTCGAACGGCACATCGCGCTGTCGATCGTCGGCGTCGAGCGTGCACCCTTCGGCTACTACGCCGGCAAGCGCGCGCAGGAACTCGCCATCGAGGCGGGCGCCATCCCGTGGACGGTGCTGCGGGCGACCCAGTTCCACGAATTCGCCGAGCAGATCTACGCGGTCGGCAAGGTCGGACCCGTGCACGTCGCGCCCAAGATGCGCACCCAGCCCGTCGCGGCGCGTGAAGTCGCATCCCGCCTTCTCGACCTCGCCGAGTCCCCCGCGCGCGGCGGATACGTCGAACTCGCCGGACCCCGCGAAGAGTCGCTCGTCGACATGGTCCGCCGCTGGGCACAGGCGACGGGCCGCCGTGGCTGGATTCCCGGCATCCCGCTGCCTGGGGCCCTCGGCGCGGCGCAGCGCGACGGCACGCTGCTGCCGGGTGCGGGCGCCGAGACCGGCGTGGAGACGTTCGCCGAGTGGCTGGCGCGCACCTCTTCACGCCACGCGACGGTGTGACGTGGTGACCGCCGTAGGCTGAACCGCGATGAGCGAGACCGCACCGACCCCCGACGATCCCTTCCTCTGGCTCGAAGACATCCGCGGGGCCGACGCAGTCGCATGGGCCGCCAAGCGCACGGCCGAGACGGATGCGACCTACGCCTCCGCCGAGCGCAGCGCGCTCGAGGCACGACTGCTGCGCATCCTCGATGACCCCGACCGGCTGGTCGTGCCGTCGTGCCACGGCGACCTGCTCTACAACCTGTGGCGAGACGCCGACAATCCGCGCGGGCTCTGGCGGCGCACCCCGCGCGCGTCGTTCCTCTCCGGCGAACCCGACTGGGTGGTGCTGCTCGACATCGACGCGCTCGGCCGCGCCGAGGGCACCGCGTGGACGTTCGCCGGCGCCGTCCACGGCCCGACGGGAAGCGGCCGTGCCCTCGTGCAGCTCAGCCCCGACGGCGGCGACGCGACGGTGGTCCGCGAGTTCGACCTCGACGCCGTCGCCTTCGTCGAGGACGAGCCGTTCGCGCTCGCGGTCGGCAAGCACCGGATCGCCTGGCTCGATCGCGACACCCTGCTCGTCGCATCCGCCCTCGACGGCGGCGGCACGACCGACTCGGGCTACCCGATCTCGGCTCGCACCTGGCGGCGGAGTACCTCGCTCGACGAGGCGACGACGATCCTCGAGGGTGTGGCATCCGATGTCGGCGTCTTCGTCCGCGCCGACCACAGCGACGGCCGGTCGACGGGGGTGGTGCACGTCGCGCACGACTTCTTCCACGCCGAGGTCTGGGTATGGGATGCCGCACAGCCCGGACAGACGGTCGCGCCGACGTTGGTCCCCGCCCCGCAGGATGCCGACGTCGATGTGCACGGGGATCGAGTCGCCGTGCGCACCAAGACGCCGTGGACGGTGGGTGGCACCGAGCACCCGGCCGGTGCACTTCTCGTCGGCCCGCTCGACGCGGTCGCCGCGGGCGAGACGACGGCACTCGAGGTCGTCTTCGCGCCGACCGAGACGACGATCCTCGAAGGGTGGCGGTGGACCCGCAGCCGCCTGGTGCTGACGCTGCTCGACTCGGTGTGCAGCAGCATCCGCTCGCTCGACCCTACCGACGGCTGGGCGAGCACGCCGCTCGACGCCGGCCTCGGCGCCGACGATCTCTACTCGACGAGCGTCGCCTCGACCGATGCCGACGAAGACGACGCGCTCTTCCTGGTGACCCGCGGCTTCCTGACTCCGCCGACGCTCGTCGCGACGGATGCCGCGTCACCCGCGCCGCGCGCGCTGCGCACGAGTCGGGCAGCGTTCGAATCGAACGGCCTGACCGCAAAGCAGCACTTCGCGACGTCGGCGGACGGCACCCGCGTGCCCTACTTCGAGGTGGGGCCGACCGAGCGGTCGGGGCCGTTGCCGGTGCTGATGAGCGGATACGGCGGATTCGAGCATGCGCTGACGCCGGAGTATCCGTCGATCGTCGGCCCGGCGTGGCTCGAGGCCGGCCGCGTCTTCGTCGTTGCGAACATCCGCGGCGGCGGCGAGTTCGGTCCGGCGTGGCATCTCGCCGCCCTGCGCGAGAACCGCCACCGCGCCTACGAGGATTTCGCCGCGATCGCCCGCGACCTCGTCGCTCGAGGAGTCACCACGCCCGAGCGCATCGGATGCCACGGCCGCAGCAACGGCGGACTGCTCGTCGGCAACATGCTGACCCAGTACCCCGACGACTTCGGGGCGATCGTGTGCGGGGTGCCGCTGCTCGACATGCGCCGGTACACGCGGCTGTCGGCGGGAGCGAGCTGGATCGCCGAGTACGGCGACCCCGACGACCCGGCCGACTGGGAGTTCGTGCGGACGTTCTCGCCGTACCACCTCATCGACCCGCAGCGCCGGTACCCGCCGTCGCTCATCTACGCCGCCGCGAGCGACGACCGCGTCGGTCCGGTGCAGGCTCGGAAGATGGCCGCACGGCTCTCCGCCGAGACCGACGCCGAGGTGCACTACCTCGAACCGAACGAGGGCGGTCACGCCGGCACCGTCGACAACGCCGCGACCGCGGGCCTGCACGCGACGATCCATGCCTTCCTCGGCGAGGTGCTGACCCGGCCCGACCGCGCACGCTGACTAGACTCCCACCGCCCGGAAGCGACAGGGAATAGGAACTGCTCCCCTGCGTTGACCGCAATACGCAATATATTGCGTTCAACCGTTGAGAGGAGACCCCATGTCCGCCCAGACCGACACCCAGCCCTACGACCGCTCGACCGTCCCCGACGTCATCGCCCGGTATCTCGATCTCCAGGTCGACGCGAAGCGGCGGGCGGGTATCGCCGACCTGTTCGATCCGACCGGACGGGTCGTCGATGAGAACGTCGAGTACGTCGGCGTCAAGGCGATCCGTGGATGGCTGGCCCGAGCCGCGAGCGCCTACACCTACACGACGACTTTCACAGGGCAGATCGACGAGGGTGACGGTCGTTGGACCGTGATGGCACGTCTCGAGGGGAACTTCCCCGGTGGCGTCGCCGACCTGAAGTACCGCTTCCGCGTCGTCGACGGCGTGATCGTCGACCTCATCATCGCGCCCTGACGGCACCGCCCAGACGCGGCGGCTCGGCCGGCGTCAGACCAGCTCGGCGGCCTCGACGCCCGGACCGGCGGCCGAGGTGGCCGACGCCGGCGCGGCCGCAGCGGCAGCCGCCGCCGCGAAGTCGGCGAGCAGCCGTCGCAGCTGCGTCGGCTCGCTGGCCACCTCCTCGGGGTGCCATTGCACGCCGATCGCCCAGCGGGCATCCGGCAACTCGATGGCCTCGACGACGCCATCCGGCGCGACCGCGCTCACGACGACCCCCTCGCCGAGTCGGTCGATCGCCTGGTGGTGGCCCGAGCGCACGTCGTGCGCGCCCGCTCCGAGCACGGCTGCGAGCTGCGTATCGGGGTGCACAGCGACGGCGTGCGTCACCATGTCGTCAGTCGGCTCGCGGTGAATGCCGCTGCCCAGGTCCTGCACGAGCGATCCGCCGAGCGCCACGTTCAGCAGCTGCGTGCCGCGGCAGATCGTGAACAGCGGGATGTCGCGTTCGAGTGCTTCGCGCATGAGCGCCGACTCGAAGGCGTCGGCTGCGGCATCCGATGAGTCCATCCACGTGCCGTCGGGGGTCGCTCCGTACATCGCCGGGTCGACGTCTGCACCGCCCAGCACGATGACACCGGCCGCCTGTGCCACCAGTTCCCGGGCACCGGCATCCGCGGCGGCGGCGTTGACCCACCGTGCCGCCAGGCCGGCGTCGTCGAAGAAGATCGCGGCGTTCTCGGCGAGCTCGCGCAGCTCTTGCGCGAAGGCGGCGTCGTGGCGCGGGGTCTCGCTCACGTACGACACGACGACGGGGATCACGGCGTGGTCTGCGCGCTCGACGGCGGCGTCGGATGCCTGAGGTGTGCCGGTCATGAGCACAGCATAGGCGTGCGTGGGACGGTCTCGGATGCACCCCGTCCGCCGACCGTGACCGGCCACTGCGGCAGCCCTCGACGGTGCGCCGCGACTATCGCACGCCGATGTGCGCGCGTAGCATCGGCGGCGGGGGGTCTACGAGCAAAGGTTGTGATCTCCATGCCGAGCCCGCTCACCCCCGGTGTCTTCCGCGCCGACGACGGCGGTGCACTGTACGTCGCCGTCGATGGCTCCGCTGTATTCGCCTTCGCCGAACACCCGGGCCGCGACTACGCCTTCGTTCTGCACGGCACCCTCAGCAGCGACCGCATCGACGGCCGGTGGTGGGACATCCCGAAGCATCGTCGAGCCACCCGCGGCCGCGTAGAGCTGCAGGTGTCGCAGGGTGGCGACCGGCTGGTGCGGAAGAGTTCGGACGCCGACATCGGCGTGCACACGTTCACCCGACTCGACGGAACGATCCCATGGCCGCAGATCAACCGACCCGCCGGCTTCCAGTCGACCCGCAACGCGGATCTCGACGGGAAGTTCGGTGCGCCGACCGGTCAGCGGATCTACCTGCGCGAGATCGGCTCCGACGTCATCGGCGTCAGCGAGGTGCCCCGCGACGACTCCGAGCGCCCCGACCGGGTGAGCGTGCTCATCGGTTCGCGTCAGTCCAACGGCGGCGTGAAGGGGCGCTTCGCCGATGTGCCGAAGGGCCGCCGGACGGCGGAGGGGACGATGGCGATCGCGCAGGTCAGTGGCAGCCGTCGGATCTCGCTCCACCTCACGGGCGCCGATCTCCCCGGCACCATCTTCGAGCCGCTCTACAACGTCGATTTCCGTGCGGTGGAATCATCGATGCATGCGGCGCTGGCGAACCGCGTCATCGGGTACGGCTTCGCTTTCTCGCACGGGGAACGGGTCGTCGCCGAGGGTGTCGGCGGATGGCGGCGCCTCGGCCAGGACG
This sequence comes from Actinomycetes bacterium, assembly GCA_030425055.1. Taxonomy (GTDB): domain Bacteria; phylum Actinomycetota; class Actinomycetes; order Actinomycetales; family Microbacteriaceae; genus Microbacterium. Next base: position 10,107 of record JAUHVN010000001.1, read on the forward strand.
ACCGGTCGGGCAACAACGCGCGGCTGCCGTTCACCTCCGACACCCAGGTCGAGACGGCGTCGTCGGCCAAGCTCGTCACCGCGGCGATTCTCATCCGGGCGCTCGTCGAGAAGGGGATCGGCCTCGACGCCCGGGCCGTCGGCGCACTCCCGCGCTGCTGGAGCAAGGGTACCGGCATCACCGGTACGAGGTGGGGACTCACCTGGCGGAACCTGCTCGGTCACACGAGTCGGCTGATCCGCCCGGCAGCGTGCAACGACAACCCGTACGAGTGCCTCCGCCAGTCGGTGGCGACCGGTCGAACCGGACCTCCGGGGCGCGACTACCAGAACATCAACTACACGATCCTGCGGTACATGATCCCTGCCGTGCGCGACAAGGAGCGCGTGGAGGAGATCTTCGACCGGCACGGCTGTTCGTCGAGCAATGGGTCCAAGATCAACGCAGAGGTCTCAGAGCTCTTCCGCCGATATGTCAGCGATGAGGTGCTTGCTCCGCTGGGCATCGTCGGCACGTTCGAGCCCGTCGACGAGTTCGCGATCCGCTACGACTTCTCTCGACCTGGCGCGCAGGGGATCAGGCCCGCGTATGACGACATCCTGCGCGCGGGGTCGGGCGGCATGAAGTTCTCGGCGCGCGAGTTCGTGAAGTTCATGGCCGCGCTCGAGACGGGGAAGATCGTTCCTGTGGACTACGTGCGTGTCATGCGTCACGACCTGCTCGGCTACGACGCCACGATCGACGGTGCCGCGGGCGACTATCCGTGGAAGAACGGCGGCGCCGGAGGCGTGTCATCGTGGGCGATGAGTTTTCCGAGCGGCGTCAACGGCTACGTCGTGGTCAATTCCGACAACAACAACCTCTCGAAGAGCCTCGGCAGCATCCTCAGCGATGCGTTCGACGACGCGATCGTCTAGGCCGGTCTGCGCCCGTGCGGCCCGGGGCTACACCGCCTTCTTCACAAGCGCTCGCACGCGCTTCTCGACGTCGGCGTTCACCTCGACGACCGCGAACGACGTCGCCCACATGTCGCCGTCGTCGAGCTTGGCGGTCTCATCGAAGTTGACCGTCGGATACCGGGTGTCGAACTTCGACTTCGGCTGCACGAAGATGACGACCTTGCCGTCGGCCGCGTAGGCGGGGAAGCCGTAGAACGTCTTCGGGTTGAGGTGCGGTGCCTCCTCGGACACGATCCGATGCACCATGCGGGCGACTTCGCCGTCGATGCCCTCCAGCGCATCGATCGCCTCGACGCACGCTTCGAGCTCCTTGGCGAGCTTGGCCGCACCCTTGAGCCCCTTCGTCGAACGCAGCTCGTCGGCGCGCTGCTTCATCGCCGCCTTCTCCTCGTCGGAGATCCCGGCCCCCTCGCTCGTCTTCCCGGCCATCGTGGAATCCCTTCTCTCGCTGCTCCTCACGCTACGCGCGTCGACGGCTCGAGGCTTCTCCGATCCTGCTCGGCTCGGGCTCGACCCGCACCGAGCCGTGGGGTTTGTCAACCCTGGTCGCGTTGCCACGCGCCCTGCGAGAATCGGCCCACCCGATCATGATCCCCTCGCACCTCCTCTCGATCCTCATCGCGGCCGCCGTCCTCGTCGCGGCCGCGATCATCCTGCTCGCCGTGCGCCCGCGGGCGATTCGCGACATCACCATCGAAGCGCGCGCCGCAGCGATCACCGGCAGCATGCCGATCTCGCCCGACGACGAGCCCGACGCGCAGGCGATCCTCGATGCCACCCAGGCGGTCGGCCAGGCCATGACCCAGGCCGGATACTCCGTCGAGACCGTCCAGGGCGCGCTTCGCGACATCGCGCACGCGAACGGTCTGCTCGAGAGTGAGGCGCTGGTCTTCCCCAACGCCGTGCTCATGTCGGCCCGCGGCGCCGGCCAGCACCAGACCGGGGCGGTGTCGAGCGACGACGGACGACTCCTGCTGTCGCAGATCGACGAACTGCAGCGCACCGTCGACGCCGCGCGCACCGGCGTGCTCAGCCCTCGATCGGTGGTGGAGAAGATCTCCCGGATCCGCGAGACCCCACCGGAGTACGGGCGAGTCATCCGGGTCGTGGCCTACGGATTCCTGAGCGGCGCGCTGTCGGTGCTGCTCGGCGCGTCCTGGAACGGCGTCATCGTCGCGGCCGCCCTCGGCCTGGTGGCCGGTACCGCTCTCATGATCAGTGAGCGGATGCCGCGCCGGTACGGCGCGCTCAACACGGTCGCACTCGCCTTCCTCGTCTCGCTCGCCGTCTTCCTGCTGCTGCGCGCGGGGCTCGGCTACGGCATCCTGCCCGCCCTGGTGGCGCCGCTCGTGCTGCTGCTGCCGGGTACGCTGCTCAGCACGGCGATGCTCGAACTCACCACCGGGCATCTCATTTCGGGCGCCGGGCGGCTCGCCGGCGGAGCCACCCGTCTGCTGCTGCTCGGCGCGGGCATCCTGAGCGCGGCTGCCGTGGTGGGCGTGCCGCACGTCGACTTCGACGTCGACGCCAATCTGCTCGGCCCGATCTCGCCGTGGATCGCCGTGGCCGTGCTCGGCGTCGGAATCTCGGTGCATGCCAGCGCCCCACGACGCGCGCTGCCGTGGATGCTGCTCGTGCTCTATGTCGCCTACGCCGCACAGGTGCTCGCCGATCAGCTCGTCGGCGGCGTCATCTCGGCGTTCGTCGGCGCCCTGGTGCTCACCCCCGTCACCTCGCTCGTCGCCCGGCAGCCGACGGGTCCGGCCGCACTCGTGACGTTCACCGCGGGGTACTGGCTGCTCGTCCCCGGCGCTCTCGGACTCATCGGCGTCACGGATCTGCTCGACCAGGACGGCGCAGCATCCGCCTCGCTGCTCGCGACGCTGTCGACAATGGTGGCCATCGCGCTCGGAGTGCTCGCGGGTTCCGCCATCTCGAACCGGCTGGGGCGTCCCGCGCTGTAGCGGGGCTCGCGCGATCGCGCGTGTCGATGGGTTTCGGTACGCTCGCGCACGATGGCGCGATCCGCCTCGTCGCGCCCGAAGGGAGACCGATGGACGCGTCGACGAACGGATCGGACTGGATCTCGGCGGCCGAGTTCCATCGAGCGCCCGGCGTCGCCGACTGGCGCGTGATCGGCACCGGGCCGCAGGCCGTCTTCGTCGCAGACTCGCTTGCGGACGCGGCAGAGCTCGTGGCGCCGATCGTTTCCGCGGCCGTTCGCTCCGGCATCCTGCCCGACATCGATGTGCGTGCCGAGGGTGTGGTCGTCCGCATTCCGCAGCGCACCTTCGATGGCATCCCCGGGGCAGCTCCTCGGTTCGCCGCCGCGGTATCCGAAGCGGCCGCCCAGCTCGGCCTCACGCCCGATCCTGCACGAGCGCAGTCGGTCGGAATCTACGTCGCCCAGCACTCCGAGGCCGACGTGAGGCCCTTCTTCCTCGCGGCGCTCGGCTACGACCCGCTGGGCGAGACGGACGCCGTCGACCCGCTGCGCTGCGGTCCCGCGCTCGCCTTCAACCCGATCACCGGCGACGCCGCCGGGCGGGGTCGGACGCACTTCGACGTCTATGTGCCGGCCGACGAGGCACAGGCGCGGGTGGATGCCGCGCTCGCGGCGGGAGGTCGCCTCGTCAGCGACGCCTATGCGCCGGCGTTCTGGTCGCTCGCGTCGCCCGACAACCACGGTGTCGACATCGCGTCCTGGACGGACACCGCCGAGTGAGGGGACCTTGTCGGTGCCCGGACCGCTGGGCAGACTGACGACACCGAGACGAGGAGGCGCAGATGGCCGAGGCGACCCCGACGAACCCGCATGTGATCAAGCCGCTCACGCCCGAGACCTTCCCGGCGTGGCTCGCCCTCGCGCAGAAGCACAACGGAGTGTGGGGCGGGTGCTACTGCTCCTACTTCCACGGCGACACCGAGCACACGGTGAAGGACGACTACGACCGCGCGACCTTCAAGGAACGTCTCGTCGAAGAGGGTGTCGCTCATGCCGCGCTCGTCTTCGACGGCGACCAGGCCATCGCCTGGTGCGAATTCGGCAGCCCTGCCGAGCTGCCGAACATCTACCACCGCAAGCAGTACGACGCCGGCGAGCCCGACCCGCCCCCCTGGCGCATCACCTGCTTCTTCGTCGATCGCGATCACCGCCGGTCCGGGGTGGCGCGCGAGGCGCTCGACGGTGCCCTCGCACTGATCGCGCAGGCGGGCGGCGGCGAAGTCGTCTCCTTCCCCAACGAGGTGCAGACGGACAAACGCACCTCGTCGTCGTTCCTCCACAACGGAACCCGCGCGATGTTCGAGAAGGCCGGCTTCACGTTCGAGCGACACATCGGAAAGAACAAGACGGTCATGCGGAAGACGATCGCTGCGGCCACTCGATGACTGCAGAGGCGCTGGTTGAAGTTGCACCCGGAGTCTTCGTCGCGACGAGCCGCGTGATGTCGACCACCTCGACGGTGGTTGTGGATGCCGGGCAGGCGCTGCTCATCGATCCTGCCTGGATGCCCGACGAACTGGAGGCCCTCGCGTCCGAGCTGCGCGGGCGCGAGCTCGAGGTCATCGGCGGGTTCGCGACCCACGCGCACCACGACCACCTCCTGTGGCATCCGGATTTCGGCGATGCGCCCCGGTGGGCGTCCGACCGAACCGCGGCGCTCGCGGTCGACGAACGCAACGCTCTCGTCGCAGCGCTCGGACCGCAGTTCCCTCAGCCCCTGGTCGATCTGATGGGACGGGTGACCGATGGCGGCGACGCCATTCCCGATGAGTCCCTGCCAGCCGGGGTCGAGGCGGAGCTGATCGTCCATGACGGCCACGCGCCCGGACACACCGCGATCTGGCTGCCCGCGCTGCGCGTGCTCATCGCCGGCGACATGCTGAGCGACATCGAGCTGCCGCTGCCCTACTACCCGGACGATCTGCCCGCCTACCTCAGCGCGCTCGATGCGCTCGCGCCGTTCGCCGCGCAGGCATCCCTCGTCATTCCCGGGCACGGCGCGGTCGGATCCGACGCGCTCGCGAGACTCGACGCCGACCGCCGCTACCTCGACGACATGATCCGCACCGGATCGTCGGGCGACCCGCGCATCGGCAACCCCGCCATGGCGGAGGAGCACGCCCACCTGCAGAGGATGGTCTCCGGCTGACGCCGCATACTGACCCCTAGCCGCGGTGCTGGTGCCCGTGATGGTCGTGGTGCGCGTGCCCGTCGTGGTGCCCGTGATCATGTGCCGCGCGTCCGCCACCGACCTCGAGTCGGCAGAAGCACGACGCCTCGATCTCGACGTCGGCCAGTGCCCGGGCGAGCGCCAGCTGCCGCTCGATGATGCGCGACTCGTCGTGGCGGCCGAGCGCGCACAGGCTCTCGTGGTAGCCGTGCAGTGCCCAGACGTTCGACGGATGCTGCAGTGCGCGCGGCAACTCGTCCGAGATGCCGAGGTCGGCCTCGTACACGCGCACGGCCTCGGCGACGCGGCCCTGCTCGAGCAGCAACGCGCCGTAGGCGTGGCGCGTGGGCTGCATCCAGCCCCACGGTTCGTCGTAGGGCAGGCTGTCGTCGAGGTCGATCGCGCGCCGCAGGTGGGCGAAGGCGTCATCGATCTCGCCCTTGCGGTAGGCGATCTCGCCGGCCTGCATCGCGTCGGCGATCTCGAGCAGGTCGCGGCAGGTGTTGTTGAACAGCATCCGCGACTCGGGCACCGCGGCTTTCGCCGCCAGGAACAGCGCGCGCTCGCGGTCGGCCTCGTCGATGCGCCCCAGGGCCGCCGCGGCCACGCCCTTCGCGTAGTGGATCATCGCCGTGGTCGTCGCGTAGAGCGCGGCATCCGACGGGATCTCGAGCGCGAGGATGTCGTGCCACCGGCCGAAGCGAATGAGCACGTGCACGCGCATCGCGAGGAACCCCTCGAGCCAGTCGGCCATCGGCGGTGACTCGACGCGGAGGAGATCGTCGGGAATCGCACACTCCAGCGCGTCGGCGGCGTCGAGGGCGACCTGGGACTGACCGAGGAACATCGCGCCGTAGATGCGGAAGTGATGATCGTGCGCCCGGTACAGCGTGTAGAAGTTCATCGCACCGCGGCGGGCGACGAACCTGTCGTCGGCGCGGATCGCCTCGGTGTTCCATTCGACGACGCGACGGTAGTCGCCGCACAGCACGTCGAGATGAGTGGGCATGTGCTGCAGGTGGCCGGCGTCGGGCACGAGTCCGCGAAGTCGGTCGGCGATGACCAGCGCCTCCTCCGGCGCCGATGACATCTCCATGAGGTGGATGTAGAGATGCAGGATGCCGGGATGCTCGGTACCGCCGGGCAGCGCGAGCGCCCGGTCGAGCACCTTCCGGGCCTCGAGCGCCCGCGATCCGGGAGCGGGCTCGCCGGTGCGCAGGTCCCACAGCTCCCACGGCGTGAGATTTATGAGCGCATCGGCATACAGCGTGGCGATGTCGAGATCATCTGGATGCTGTGCGTAGACCGCGGCCATCGCGTCGGCGTACGGCGGGTTCCAGAGCGCGCAATCCTCGGCCGGTACATCCTGCGGATACCGGTGCCGGAGGGCCCTCACCAGCGCCGCCTCGGCAGGATCGGTGTCGCCGTCGATGAGGCCGAGCGCGGTGTCGACGGCTTCGTGGGTGCGCTGCACGACGTCGCCGAGTTCGTCGGGGTCGAACGCCTCCCACGGCTTGTTGTAGTTCGGGCCGAGCGCGTACGCGAGACCCCAGTACGCCATGACGCAGCCGGGGTCCGCGTCGAGCGCCGCGCGGAAGCACGCCGCGGCCTCCTCGTGGTTGAACGCGTAGGTCCAGTTGAGCCCGCGATCGAACCAGGTCTGGGCGGCGTCGGACGACGTGCGCACCGGACGGCGATGCGCACCCAGGTCGAAGTACTCCTGCGAGGAGTCCATGCGCACGATCCTGGCATCCTGGGGCGCGACGCGCCACGACGGGCGCCGAGGATGCCGCTGCGGCGCGCGGAGCGACGCCTCAGCCGACGCGGGCCAGGAACTCCAGAACGCGCGTGACGAGCAGCTCGGTCGCCTCGGCGTCGTAGCCGGGCAGCGAGCTGTCTTCGAACAGATGCTGATCGCCGGGGTAGGTGAACAGCTCGCCGTCGGCGGCCGATGCGACGATGTCACGGGCCGCGTCGATGTCGCCCTCGCCCGCGAAGAACTCATCCGCGTCCATGCCGTGGATCTGCACGGGGACACCGTCGGGCCACGGGCCGAACGCCCATTCGCCCGAGATCGGGATCGCCGACTCCAACAGCACGGCGCCCGCCGCCCCGGGGCGCTGCTGGGCGAGTCGCTGGGCGCGCATCACCCCCGACGACACACCGAGGTAGACGAGGCGATCGGGCAGGCCGGCCGCCGCGGCGTCGGCCCGCGCGTCGACATCGACGTCGCCGCTGTTCACGAACGCGAAGGCGTCCTCCATCGAGTCGAAGACGCGCCCGTCGTAGAGATCGGGCGTGTGCACGACGTGTCCGGCAGAGCGCAACCGGTCCGCCAGATCGCGCATCCCCGGAGTCAGCCCGAGGATGTGGTGGAACATGAGTACGTCAGCCATGGAGACCTCCTCTTGCGTCCTTCATAGTCGACACTCCCGACGCTCATCGCGCGGGCGGATTGTGCACGAACTCGACGCGGATGCCGGAGTCGTCCTCGACGGACGACGCGTAGTAGCGGTCGTTGAATCGCGGGTACGTCTTGGGGTCGCGTACCGCCGTCCAGCCCGCATCCGTCGCCAGCGTGTGGAACCGATCGACGTCGGCGCGCGACCCGACGGCGAAGGCGAGATGTTGCCAGCCTGAGCGACCGTGCTCGTGGCGACCCGCGGCGCCATCCCGGGCGGGGTAGAGGATGAGCTCGACGTCGCCGTCGCGATACCAGGACACGGAGCCCTCGGCATCTGTGCGGTCGAAACCGAGCGCGGACATGATGGGGTCGAACTGCGCGATTCCGCGATCGAGCTCGCCGACAGTGATACCGAGATGGTCGAAGACAGGCATCCACACAGTCTGACGGATGCCTGCGACAAGCTGAGGATCAGCCGGAAACGATGTCTGACCGGCTGATCGTCGCGCACACTGGATGCATGTGGTTGAGCTTCCTCAAGGCGGTCAAGAACCGTGAGCACCGCGTGGCACCGACGACGTGGGTCGCCGCGATCGCTGCCGTCGTCTACACGGTAGCGCCGATCGACCTCATCCCCGAGCTCGTCCTCGGCCCGCTCGGCTTCGTCGACGACCTGGGTGTCTGGACGATCTTCGCCGTGCTGTTCACCCGCGAGATGAGCCGCTGGGCGCGCACCCGCCCGGCCACCGCCTGAGACACGACGAAGCCGCGGAACCGGTGACCCGGCCCCGCGGCTTCGAACGGCGCGTCAGGGGCGCGCCTCGAGCACCCGGTGGAGGGGTGTCTCGGCCACGCTCGCGAAGCGCGAGAATCCGCCGGCCTCGGCGACGTCGCCGATGCGAGCCGGCCCCGCCTGCGTGCCGAGCGCCAGGCCGACGTCCTGCGAGAGCGACGACGGCGTGCACACCAGCGTCGAGAAGCCGTAGTAGACCCGCCCGACCGGGTTGAAGTTGTCTTCGACGTGGTCGCCGGCCATCGGCTCGACGATCATCCAGGTGCCGTCGTCGGCGAGCACGCTGCGCACGTGGTGCGCGGCACCCACGGGGTCGCCCATGTCGTGCAGGCAGTCGAACATCGCGACCAGGTCGTAGCCCTCGCCGCCGAACGAGTCGGCCGTCGCCACCTCGAAGCGCACGCGGTCGGCCACGCCCGCCTCGATCGCACGGGCACGCGCGGCCTCGATCGAGCCGACATGGTAGTCGAAGCCGACGAACGTCGAGTTCGGGAACGCCTGCGCGAGCAGGATCGTCGATGCGCCGTACCCGCACCCCACATCGGCGACGCGTGCGCCGTCGCGCAGCTTCTGCTCGACGCCGTCGAGCGCGGGGATCCACGCCTCGACGAGGCTCGCCAGGTAGGCGGGACGGAAGAACCGCTCGCAGCCGTCGTGCAGGTCGGAGTCGTGCTCGTGCCACCCGAAGCCGGCGCCGCTGCGGGCGGCGTCGATGATGTGCGAGGTGGCCTGCACGGTGCCGAGCGCCGTCTGGAACAGACCGGGCAGGAAGGCGGGGCTCTCGGCGTCGGTGAGCGCGATCGCGTACTCGGGCGCCAGGGCGTAGCGCTTGGTCGACGGGTCATAGGTGAGGTAGTCGCCCGCGGCCTGGGCGTTCAGCCACTCCCTCGCGTAGGGCTGCGCGGTGTCGGTCGCGAGCGACAGCTCGCCGGGGGTGATCGGACCGTGCTCGGCGATCGCCCGGTAGTAGCCGAGCTTGTCGCCGAGCACGACGAGCGCCGTGTTGAGGGTGGCGCCGACCTCGCCCACCGCGCGGTGGACGAAGTCCATCAGCTTGTCGGGGTAGATCGGGGCCGGCTCGGCGATGGGAGCGGCGGTCGTCGGTTCTGCGGTGATGGTCATGGTTGTCTCCTTGTTCGATGAAGCGTTCGGATGCTCCGACGCTAGGAATCCGCACCGGGTCCACGCATCAGGGGCCACCCCCTAGTCCTCGCCGCCCCCTACACTCGGGGCATGCTCGTGGGTCGCGAGGCTGAGCAGCAGGCGATCGGAAGCCTGGTCGCCGCAGCGCGCCTGGGCACCAGCGGAGTGCTGGCGGTCACGGGCGAGGCCGGCGTCGGGAAGACGGCGCTGATCACCTCGACGATCGACGACCTCGGCGAGATGCGCGTCCTGCGGGCGACCGGCGTCGAGGCCGAACGTGAGATCCCGTTCGCGACGCTGCTGCAGCTGTTGCGGCCCGCACTCGACCTGCTCGACGCGCTGCCGCCCGCCCAGGCCGACGTGCTGGCGGCGGCGCTCGCGCTGCCGCGGTCGGCGGGGGCGCCGCCGCCGACCGATCGCTTCACCGTGGGAGCGGCCGTGCTGAGCCTCATATGCCGTTACGCGGATGAAGCCCCGGTGGCGGTGGTGGTCGACGATCTGCACCTCGCCGACGCGCCGTCCGTCGAGGCCCTCGTGTTCGCGGCCCGCCGTCTCGGCGCCGATCCGGTCGCGGTCATCCTCGGCATCCGGATGCCCGAGGGCGAGGGCCTCGTCGCCGATCTGCCCGCGTTGCGCCTCAGCGGGGTCGGCCTCGACGACGCGCGCACCCTGCTCGCCGCGAGCCGGGTGATGACGGACGACCAGGTGCGTCTTCTGCATCGCGCGACCGACGGCAACCCGCTCGCCCTTCTCGAACTCGGTGCCGGCGATCGCGACGTCATCGACAGCCTCGAGAGCGGCCTTCCGCTCCGGGTGCCCGCAGCGCTCGCCGACGCCTTCGGCCGCCGACTGGCCGACCTCGACGACGAGTGCCGCACGGTGCTGCTCGCGGCGGCGGTGTGCGGCGGCGACCTGGGCGTCGTGGCGGCTGCGTGCGCGCGTCTCGGAGTGGATGCCGGCCGTCTCACCGAGGCGGAGGAGCACGGGCTGGTCAGTCTCGCGGGAGGACGGCTCGAGTTCCGGCATCCGCTGCTTCGGGCCGCGGCGTACTCCGCCGCATCGGCGCCCGCACGGCGTGCCGCCCACCGCGCCGCGGCCGAGGTGCTGACCGAAGCCGAAGCCGACCGGCGCGCGTGGCACCTCGCCGAGTCGGTGTGGCAGCCCGACGAGGCGATCGCCGCGCTTCTTGCCGATGCGGGCGAACGAGCTGTCGCCCGGGCGGCGTACGCGGTGGCGGCTGCCGCGTACGAGCGCGCGGCGCAGTTGACGCCGGCAGCCGACGCTCGGGGCGCCCGCGCACTGCGTGCGGCCGAGCTGGCGTGGGCCGCCGGCGACGGGGCCTGGGCGCTCTCGCTGCTCGAAGACCCGCCGACCTCGGCGTCCGATCCTGTCGCGTCGACGCCCGAGGCGATGAGCCTGCGCGCCTCTGTGGCCGCGCACACCGGATCGCTGCGTGACGCGGTCGCGCTGTACGAAGCGGCCGCCGCGAGCGCCCACGGGGTCGACGACACCGCCGTCGCGCTCGCCGACGCCGTGCACACCACGTTCTACCTGGGCGACGCGCGCCGGGCCGCTTCTCTCGCCGCCCGACTGGCAGACCTGACGCCCCGGGTCGGCGGCGTGCGCCAGCGCGCGGTCGCGCTGATGGCGACCGGTATCGCCGGGGTGCTCGCCGGTCGGGGTGGGATCGACGACATCCGCGAGGCGGCGGCGATCTTCGAGAACGACCCCGACGTGCGCGCCGAGCCGCGCCGGCTGTCCTGGCTGATGGTCGCGCCGCTCTTCCTGCGCGACGCGACGAGCGGCGATCGGCTGAGGGCGCTCACGCAGGAGGTGAGGGATGCCGCCGGCATCGGTGCGCTGCCCGCACTGCTCTTCCACGTCGCCCTCGATGAGGCGACCACTGCCGAGTACACGCGCGGTGAGGCGAACTTCGCCGAGGCGGTGCGGCTCGCCCGCGAGACGGGTCAGACCACCGAACTCGCGATGGCGCTGGCGGGCTCGAGCCGGCTCGAGGCGCGGATGGGCCGCGCCGAGGACTGCCGCGCGCACGCCGATGAGGCGCGCGCTCTCTGCCGCGCACGAGACATCCACATCGGCGAGGCGTGGCTCGAGTATGCGGAAGGCGACCTCGCGCTCTCGCAGGGCGACACCGAGCAGGCCGTCGACCGTTTCAGCGCCCTCCTGTCGCTCCTCGACGAGCACGGCCTCAACGACCCCGACCTCTCACCGGCACCCGAGCTCGTCGACGCGCTCATGCGCACGGGCCGCGACGAGCGGGCTCGGCGCGTGGCATCCGAGTTCTCGGTCTCGGCCGAGAGGAAGGGTCGGCCGTGGGCGCGCGCGCGAGCCGATCGTGCGCAGGGCCTCGCCGCTTCGGACGAGCAGGTCGACCGGTGGTTCGCGTCGGCGCTCGCGCTCCATGCGCAGACGTCGGACGACTTCGAAGCAGCCCGCACGCACTTGGCTTTCGGCGAACGTCTGCGCCGCGCGCGCCGTCATGTCGATGCGCGCGAGCCGCTTCGCGAGGCGCACGAGAGGTTCGTGCGCCTCGGGTGCGCGGTGTGGGTGGACCGAGCCGCCGCCGAGCTCGCCGCGACGGGCGAGCGCGTGCGGGCCGCAGCGGCGAGCGCGACGTCGCTGCTCACGCCGCAGGAGCTGCAGGTGAGTCTGCTGCTGGTCGACGGTCGCACGACGCGCGAGGCGGCCGCGGCGCTATTCCTGAGTCCGAAGACGGTGGAGTACCACCTGCGCAAGGTGTACGTGAAGCTCGGCATCGGGTCGAGAGCCGAACTCGCCGAGCTGCTCTCCGGCGAGCGCGTGGCGTAGCCGCCGTCAGAGCAGTCGCGCCAGCAGGGCGGCCGCGCGCGCGGCGCCGTCGGTCTCGACGTCGCGGTAGTCCACGTCGCGGCCGATCTCATCGGCCATCGCCGCGGCGAGCACGTCGGGCTCGAGGTCGTCGTACTCAATGAAGCGTCCGGCCCGATAGCGGTCGAGGCGCGCGCGCACATGGAACCGCTGCTCGAAGTGCTGCTGCAGCGGCACGTAGATGAAGGGAACCTTGGCCGCGGTGAGTTCCATCGTGGTCGTCAGCCCGCCCTGCACGATCGCGAGATCGCACGCCGCGAGGTGGTGGTGCAGGTCGGGCACATACGCCCGGTACTCGACGCCGGGCACCTGCGGCAGCGCCGCAGGATCGATGCGAGGCCCCGTGACCACGATCATCCGCAGCGAGTCGATCGCGCGGTGCGCGGCCGGTGCGGCGGCGACGATGCGCCGCAGCAGCGACATGCCCACCCCCGAGCCGCCGACGGCCGCGATGCAGACCCGCTCGTCCGGGCGATAGCCGAGGCGCTCCCGCAGCTCGGCCTTCTCGCCGAGCGCGGTCGGATCGAAGCCGGTGATGTAGCCCGAGAAGTCGAAGTGCTCTTCGGTCCAGTCGCGGATGCGCGGCATCCCCGGTCCGAAGGCGTCGGGCACGATGTCGTCGGCCGAGCCCACGAAGACGGCGGCATCGCGGAGCCGCCCGTACCGGTCGACGTGCTCGATCATCTCGAGGTTGTAGTCGGCGGTCAGGCGCGCTTCGCGCTCGCCGCGCGACGGCATCGGCAGGTAGCCGACGAAGTCGGTCATCCACGCCAGCGCGCCGCGCTTGAGCTGCGGGTTCTCGAAGAGGAAGTGATCGACCTCCCACGCCTCATCGGCGATGACCAGGTCGTACTGACCGGTCGCGGCGACCTCGTCGAACACCATGAAGTTGCTCACCAGGATCTCGTCCATGTCGCGCAGCGCCTGGAAGACGGCGAGATCGTGGTCGCCGCTCTCGTCCTCGATGTGCGACGACTCGCTCGCGAGGGCACGGGATGCCGGATGCAGGCGCTCGCCCGCGGCATCCAGCATGCGCGTCACGGGATCCTGAGCGAGCCAGTCGATGTGGGCCGACGGATGCAGCGCCCGCAGCTCCTGTGCGATGGCGAGGTCGCGGCGAGCATGGCCGAGGCCGATCGGTGACGAGAGGTAGAGCACGCGCGGTTCGCGCCCGGGGGCGACCCACCAGGTTTCATCGAGACGGCGGGTGCGGAAGACGCGATCGGCGAAGTCGCGGATCGCGTGGTTGACGCGCACCGGGTAGCGCACCTGCGGCACGTGGCCGGCGGCGTCGAGCGCGAGCAGTTCGGCGCCCGGGATCATCCGCTGGATGAACTCGGCGTTCTCGAACGACGTGATGTGGTCGTCGGTGCCGTGGATGAACAGCGCCGGACGGTCGAGCGCGGCCAGGCGACGGCCGACCTCTTCCTTGTCGTACTCGTACGTGTCGGTCAGCGTCCACGCCAGCACGTCGGGCCGCTGGTCGAGTCCCCACTCGACGAGGTCGTCGATCGCCTTCGTCGAGTGCGGATCGGACGCGACCTCCGACATGAAGAACTGCACGAAATCCGGCCAGTCGGCCTTCCAGTAGTCGTGGTCGAACTTGGCCCAGCCCGTCGGCCGAGGGTTCGCCACGGGGTCGTAGGGCACGTCGACCTCGCGTCCGGTGTGCTCGATCCGCCACGGGTGACTTCCACCGATCGACACGAGCCCGCGCACCCGATCGGGATGCATCGCGGCGAGGTTGACCGCCGTCTCGCCGCCCATCGAGAATCCGACGACGACCGCGGTATCGGTCGCGGTGGCGTCCATGACGGCGAGCGCGTCGGCCATCCGGTTGCCGAACGAGTAGCGCTCCGGTACGAGCGGTCGCGTCGAGCGGCCGGTACCGGCGGCGTCGTAGCTGACCACCCGGAAGTGCCGGGCGAGGTAGGGCAGCTGCATCTTCCACGCGCGCTCGTGGACGAACTCCCACGTGGGCAGCAGCAGGATCGTCGGGCCGGCCGCGCCGTACACGTCATAGCGGATCGTCGCGCCGGCGCGCTCGACCGTTCCTGATGACGTCGGTTCGGCGGCTCTCATGCAGGTGAGCGTAGAACCAACCGCCGCCGTCGGCATCAGGGGGGACGCCCTAGTGTCGGCTCGTCCCCGCGCGCACCTCCTGGAACGCTCCGATGAGCGGGAACATCGACGGGCCCATCTCGACCTGCGTGAGGAGCACCGCGTACGCACCGTCGAGGTCGAGCCAGAAGGTGGTGCCCAGGCCACCCGACCAGCCGAAACGGCCCTCGTGCGGGCCCGCTGTCGCGACCTCGCCGCCGAATCCCCAGCCGGTGTCGTTCCAGAAGCCGGGGAAGAAGCTGTCCGCCGTCTTCGCGGATGCCGGTGTCTGGTCGCACCTCATCATGGCGACGTGCTCGGGCGTCAGCATTCGTCGGCCGTCCGTCGTGACGCCCTCTCCGGCGAGCATGCGAAGGAACCGTGCGTAGTCGGCCGCGGTCGAGACCAGCTCGGCGTGACTGACGTCGAAGGGCGGCTCGCCCGCGTAGAAGCCCCCGCCGCCCGGTTCGATCTCGCGCATGCCGTCGCCGGAATGGACGTACGCGGCGGGCAGTCGGTGCGCCTGTTCAGTGGGTGCCCAGAAGCCGGTGTCGACCATGCCGAGCGGCTCGAGGAGGTCCTCGCGCAGGTGCCGGTCGAGCGGCATCCCGGTCACGCGCGACAGCAGGACGCCGAGGATGCCGAACGACTGGTGGTACCGCCAGCCGTCGCCCGGCTGGAAGGCGAGCGGCACTTCGGCGAGGCGGGCGAGCCACTCGTCGGCGCCGAACGCGACGGGCTCGGGCCCCGCTTCGGTGCCGTTCGCCACCATCGCCTCGCGCAGCGGCGAGTCGACCATGATGCTGCCGTAGCCGCTGCCGTTGGTGAGCAGGTGGCGGACCGTGATGGGGCGGACAGCGACGACCGTGTCGGTGAGCTCGGCGCCGGGCGACGTCAGCACGCGACGATCGGCGAGTTCGGGAAGCCACCGCTCGACAGCGTCGTCGAGGCCGATCCGGCCGGCCTCGACGAGTCTGAGGGCGGCGACAGCGGTCACGGCCTTCGTCATCGACTGGATGCGGAAGATCGCGTCGGGCGGCATCGGCGTGCCGTCGAGCGACGTGCGTCCCATCGCGACGATGCGGGGTTCGTCCATGCTCGACCCGACGACGGCGACGGCACCCGGTACCGTGCCGTCGTCGATGAAGCGGGCCAGGAAGGCTTCGACCGGGGTGCTCATCGGGCGAGTCTGCCACGCGCGCCGGACACGCATGCCGGCCACGGATGCCGGGTGGCCGGGCGCTCGGCGAGAATGGCGGCATGCGCGCTCTGGTCTACGAATTGTTCCGTGGCGCCTGCGCGGTCCGCGAGGTCGACAAGCCGGTTGCGCCGCCGGGGGGCGTCGTGGTCGCCGTGCGCGCGACGGGGCTCTGCCGCAGCGATTGGCACGCGTGGGCGGGGCACGACGACATCGCCCTGCCGCACGTGCCCGGGCACGAGCTCGCCGGAGTCGTCGACTCCGTCGGCGAGGGGGTGGAGAGGTGGCATCCGGGCGACCGCGTCACCGTTCCGTTCGTGTGCGGATGCGGCCGGTGCGAATGGTGTGACGCCGGTGAGACCCAGGTCTGCCCCGATCAGGAGCAGCCGGGATTCACCCACTGGGGATCGTTCGCCGAGTACGTCGCCCTGCACGCGGCCGACACCAACCTCGTCGCGGTTCCCGAGTCGGTCGACTTCGCGAGCGCCGCGAGCCTCGGATGCCGCTTCGCCACGGCGTACCGCGCGCTCGTGCACCGTGCGCGCGTCTCCGCCGATGAATGGGTCACCGTCATCGGCGCGGGCGGGGTCGGACTCAGCGCCGTGATGATCGCGACGTCGCTCGGCGCGCGCGTGATCGCGGTCGACAGGAACCCGGCCGCGCTCGCCGTCGCGACGGATCTCGGGGCCGCACACGTGCTGCGCTCCGACGAGGTCGACGTGCCCGCTGCCGTCGCCGGACTCACCGGTGGGGGCGGGCACGTCTCCGTCGACGCGGTCGGAACCGAGCAGACGGCGGCCGACGGCATCCACAGCCTGCGCCGCCGCGGACGCCACGTGCAGATCGGACTTCTGCCGCCCGTCGAGGGGCATCCGCGCGTGCCGATGGACCGCGTGATCGCATGGGAGCTCGACCTGCTGGGCAGCCACGGGATGGCGGCAGGCGACTACGCCGAGATGCTCGCGTTGATCGAGTCCGGCGTGCTGGCGCCGCAGCGGCTCATCGAGCAGACCATCGGCCTCGAGGAGGCCGGAGCTCTGCTGCCCGTGCTCGACTCGGCCGCGCCCGCGGGCATCACGGTGATCGATCCGGCTCGCTGACGACGGGACCGGACGCGAGACGATCGGCGAGCTGACCCGCGCTCACCGAGTACCACGAGTTCGAGGGACGCGACCACTGGACGTGCGGGGCTCCGGGTTGGGAGGCCGTGGCTGATCACGCACTGAAGTGGGCGCTGGCGCACGCGCGTCCGGTGGCGGCCGCGATCGCCTGACGGTCGGCGCGGGACGGGGCGCGGACCCCCGGGGCCTTGCCGGCGTCGGGGGTCCGTGGTCAGCTGTGCGCATGAACACTGCGACCTCGGGCGACGGCGTCGCCATCGCCTACGACCGGATCGGCGACGGGCCGACGGTCGTGATCGTCGGCGGTGCATTCTCGGTCGCCGATGACGGCCGCCCCCTCGCCGATGCGCTCGCGGCCCTCGGCTTCGAAGCCGTCGTGTACGACCGGCGCGCGCGGGCGGGCAGCGGCGATCGACGAGGGTCGACGCCCGACGACGAGGCATCCGACCTCGCCGCGGTGATCGACGCGGTCGGGGGCGACGCGGCGGTGCTGGGCCACTCGTCCGGCGCGATCCTCGCACTCTACGCCGCGATGCGGGGGGTGCCGATCACGGCGCTGTTCCTCTCGGAGCCGCCGCTGAGGACAAGCGGCGACGGCCCGCCCGACGACCTGGCGACCCGTCTGCAGCAGCTCGTCGACGACGGGCATCCCGATGAGGCGGTGGTGACCTTTCAGCTCGAGGCCGTCGGGCTGCCGCGCGAGATGGTCGACCAGATCCGTGCGAGTGAGCTGTTCCCGTCGCTCGTCGCGGTGGCGCAGTCCACGGTGTACGACATGCAGCTGACGGCGATGGTGTCGGCACTCCCCGCCGCCGAGCGGGCGGTCGCCCAGCCGGTCACCGTGCTGCGCGGCGCGCAGACCTTCCCGTTCCTCATCGAGGCGGCCGACCGGCTGGCCGCCGAGCTCTCCGGCGCCGAGCTCGTGGTGGTGCCCGAGTCGGTGATGCACCGGCCCGACCCGGCGGCGACCGCCCGCGTGGTGCGCGACCGCCTCTGAGGTCGGTTCCGTACTGGGCTCGTGTCCCGCACGTCCGCCCACGCCGTCGTGCCGAACTCCTGAGTTTTCGGGCCGGCAGGCCCACATCAGCCCCAATCGTCGCGGTGTCGGCCCGTTTCTCAGGAGTTGGGCACGGGTCGACCCGCCTTCGCGGGCGAAACTCCACGGATCCGCGCCCCGGCACCCGCGAATCGGCCCGTTCGGGGCCGGGTGGCGGCGGATCCGTGGAGTTCTGCACGCCGGCCCGCCGTGAGCCGGCCCGCCGTGAGCCGACCCGCCAGGAGCCGACCCGCCGCCCGCGGCCGCACCAGGCCGAGCAGAACGCCGACGATCACGAGCAGGATGCCGGTGGCCTGCGGCATACCGAACCTCTCGCCCGCCAGCGCGACGCCGAGCACGACACCCGTGACGGGGTTGAGCAGGCCGACCATGCCGACGGCGGCACCGGGAAGCCGCCGCAGGCCGGTGAACCACGCCGCGTACGCGACGGCGGTCGCGATGACGATGACGTAGGCGAAGCCCAGGACGGCCGCGCCGTCGAGCGCGGGTGGCGCGCCCTCGACGATGACCGCAGCCGGCAGTACCACCAGCGACCCGGCGACCAGCTGCCATCCGGTCATGGTGAGCGGCGGCACGTCCTTCCCCCACCGCGCCGTCAGCACGAACCCGAGCGACGACGCGAGCATCGCCCCGATCGAGGCGACGACGCCCCACACGTCGACGCCGCCGGTCGTGGGCTCCATCATGACGACGACCCCGAGGATCCCCACCGCCGCTCCCCCGGCCGCCCGCAGGCGGGGGCGCTGCTTCAGCAGCATCCAGCTCATGAGCATGAGTGCGGCGGCCGACGTCGACATGAGGGTCGACGCAAGGCTCGAGTCGAGCCGCTGGGCCGCGATGTAGACGAGCACGTTGAGGCCGCCGACGGTGAGCGTGCCCGTCACGAGCGACTTCCACCACCACGAACCGCTCGGCAGCCGTCGCACGATCAGCAGCACGAGGATGCCGGCGGGAAGCGAGCGGATCACCGCTCCCCACAGCGCGGCGTCCGGCGGCAGCAGGTGCCGGGTGACGACGTATGTGCTCCCCCACGCGATCGGCGCGATCGCCGTGATCGCGATCCATCGCAGCCAGTTAGTTTCCATGGAAGACAATATAGCTTCCGCGGAAGGTAATGTCGAGGCATGACTTCGGACCAGCCGCACCGCGACCGCGTCGATCGCATCCGAGAGGAGTGGGCGGCGATCCGTCCCGACCTCGACACGCGCCCGCAGGACGTCATCGGGCGACTGCATCGGCTCGCCAATGCGTTGACGGCCGAGCTGGTGGCCGTCTACGCCGAGTACGACCTCACCGAGGCCGAGTTCGACCTGCTCGCGTCGCTGCGCCGTTCGAGTGCCGCCGGCGAGCTGCCTGCGGGTGAGCTCGCTGCGCACACGATGGTGACGACCGGCGGCCTCACCAAGCGCGTCGACCGCCTCGAGTCCCGCGGCCTGGTCGCGCGCAGCGCGGCCGATGACGACGCTCGGCGCCGGATCGTGCGGCTCACCCCCTCGGGCACCAAGTTGATCGATGCCGCCTTCACCGCGCACATGGCCAACGAGCGGCGCCTGCTCGACGATCTGGGACCGGCGGATGCCGCAGCCCTCGAGCCGATCCTCCGGCGCTGGCTCGCGCGGTTCGAGCAACCGCATTGACGCGTGATGCGTGATGCTTGATGCTTGATGAATGCGCACCACGGTCACGATCGACGACGACGTCCTCGCCGCAGCCAAGCAGTTCGCCGAGGCGCGGGGGATCACGCTGGGTGAGGCGCTGTCGCAGCTCGCGCGGGCGACCCTGACCGAGCGCAAGCGCTTCGGCACCCGCAACGGCATCGTCCTGCTGCCGGCACCGCCCACGGCGGGCCGCGCGACGCTCGAAGACGTGAGCGAACTCCAGGACGACCTGCCGTGACGCGGCATCTGCTCGACGTCAACACCGTCATCGCGCTCATCGACCCCTTGCACGTGCATCACGAGCGCGCGCATCGCTGGTTCGCCTCCCGCGGCGACGACGCGTGGCACACGTGCCCGATCGTGCAGAACGGCGTCGTGCGGATCGTGAGCCACCCGAAGTACGCCAACACGCAGCCGGCGCCGACCGTCATGGCGAGCCTGTCGAGTCTCGCCGCGCACCCGCTCCACTCGTTCCTCGCCGACTCCGTCAGCCTGCTCGACAGCTCGATCCACACCGAGAGACTGCTCGCGAGCAGCCAGGTGACCGACACCTATCTTCTGCACCTCGCCGCCTCGCACGACGCCATGCTCGCGACGTTCGACAACCGCGTCGTGACGGGCACGGTGCCCGCGGGGTCGAAGGTGCTGTTCCCGATCCCCTGAGGATCCGCGACCGAGACCCTCCGAGCTCGCTGCGCCCCGCCCACGCCAGGCCGAAGGGGCCGTTCGTGCCCAGCGCCTAGAATTGACGGGTCCCCGAACCCCCTCCAGGATCACCGTGACCACTCCACCCTCCGACCGCGCGCCCGAGAGCGCCGACGCGCCCGCCGCCCCGGCGAGGCCGACGTCGCGCCCGGTGCCCGCGTTCACGGTGCGGCACATCCAGCTCGCGCGGGCCCTGTTCGCGGCGATCGCGGCGATCATGATCACCTTCAGCCCCGACCACTCCGCGGTCGTCGGGCTCTCGGTGTTCAGCGGCTTCGCGATCGCGACCGCCCTCGTGCTGCTGCTGGGCGTGTGGCTCGCGTACCCGAAGGGCCGGCGCTGGCCGTGGCTGCTCACCGGGTCGGTGACGGCCCTCGCGGGCATGGCCGCCGGTATGTACCCCTTCCGCACCGTGCTCGGCTTCTTCGTGATCATGGTCACCTGGGCGCTTGTGGCCGGCCTCATCGAGTCGATGTCGGGTTGGTGGATGCTGCGGCACGACGTGAAGCGCGGCGACATGCCGCGCAGCGAAGCGCGCGACGCGATCGTGGTCGGCGCCCTCGGCGTCGTGCTCGGCATCGCGCTGCTGCTCGTGCCCGCCGGCTACGCGCTGCCGTACACGATCGCCGAGGCGGATCAGACCTTCGTGCTCACGGGCATCATCATCGGCGTCGGCATCTTCGGCGGCTACGCCGCGATCGTGGCGGTGTACCTGGGCATCGCCGGCTTCTCGCCGCGGACCGACGGGCCTGCCGAGCCCGAGACCGAGTCGACCGAACGGAAAGACCTCGCGTGACCGACCACAAGCCCTCCCGCCGTGACCTGCTGCGCCCCGTGCAGCTGCTGGCGCTCGCATTCGGCGCGGCCCTGTTCGCCGGCATCGTCACCCTGGTGACGATGGGGTTCTTCCAGGACCGCACGGCAGACGAGGGCACGCGCGCGATCGTGGTCGCGCTCGTCGTCGCCGGCATCACGTTCATCGCGGTGCTGGTGATCGTCGCGCTGCTGCTGCTCGCGGTCGATCCGGCTCAGATCACGAAGCCCGTCGATCGCGCGGTGCTGCTCGATCCCGAGCCCGACTCCGACGCGGATGCGCCGGACGACGCCCCGGGCGCGCCCCAGGCGTGACCCGGTGGTCAGGCGCCGTCGACCAGGCGTGAAGCGAGGCCCGTGTACGTCGCGGGCGTGAGGGCGAGCAGTCGCCGCTTCGCGGCATCCCCGATGTCGAGGCCCTCGACGAACTCGGCAAGCTCGGCGGCACCGACCCGTCGGCCGCGCGTGAGGTCCTTCAGCATTGCGTAGGGGTCGCTGATCTGCGACCGGCCGGCCGTGATCTCGGCCCGTACGACGGTCTGGATCGCCTCGGCCAGCACCTCCCAGTTGCCGTCGAGGTCGGCATCGAGCACCGGCTGAGCGAGCGCGATCTCACCGAGTCCGCGCTGCAGGTTGTCGAGCGCGAGCAGCGAGTGGCCGAAGGCGACGCCGATGTTGCGCTGCGTCGTCGAGTCGGTCAGGTCGCGCTGCAGGCGCGAGGTCACGAGGGTCTGCGACAGCGTCGCGAACAGACCGCCCGAGATCTCGAGGTTCGCCTCGGCGTTCTCGAACCGGATCGGATTGATCTTGTGGGGCATCGTCGACGACCCGGTCGCGCCGGCCACGGGGATCTGCGAGAAGTACCCGAGCGAGATGTACGTCCACACGTCGGTCGCGAGGTTGTGCAGGATGCCGCCGGCATGCCGCGCGCGGTCGTAGAGCTCGACCTGCCAGTCGTGCGACTCGATCTGGGTCGTGAGGCCGTTGAAGTCGAGCCCGAGTCCCTCGACGAAACCGCGTGACAGCTCGACCCAGTCCACGTCGGGCTCGGCCGACAGGTGGGCCGACCACGTTCCGGTCGCGCCCGAGAACTTGGCCAGGTACTCGCCGCCGGCGATCTGGTCGGCCACGCGGGTCAGCCGTCGCGCGAAGACCGCGAGCTCCTTGCCCATCGTGGTGGGAGTGGCCGGCTGTCCATGGGTGCGCGAGAGCATCGCGGCATCCCGGTGTCGCACGGCGAGATCGTCGAGCGACGCGATCACGCCGCGCAGCGCCGGCATCCACACTCGCTCCACGGCGCGACGCACCGTGAGGGCATAGGAGGCCGAGTTGATGTCCTCGCTCGTGCACGCGAAGTGGGTGAGCTCGGCGATGCCGTCGAGGCCGAGTTGCTCGAGACGGTGGCGGACCAGATACTCGACCGCCTTGACGTCGTGCCGCGTGACGGCCTCCTTCTCGGCGAGCCAGTCGATCTCGACCTGACCGAAGTCGAGGTACAGGCTGCGCAGCCGAGCCTTGTCGTCGTCGGCGATCGGCGACGTGCCGAACAGCGAGCGGTCGGTGAGGGCGATCAGCCACTCGACCTCGACCTCGACGCGGGCCCGGTTGAGCCCCGCCTCCGAGAGATGGTCGGTGAGGCCGCCGACGGCGGCGCGATAGCGCCCGTCGAGAGGGCTGAGCGGCTGAGGGGGAAGAGCGGTCACAGTGCTCCGATCACATCGCGGGTCGGATCGCGGGTTCGAGTTGCCGGAAGAGCGCCCGGCTCGCGCTCTCGATCATACCGAGCACCTCATCGAACATTCCGGGGCCGGCATAGTACGGGTCGGGCACGTCGAGCGTGCGGGCGTCGGGGTCGAAGGCGAGCAGAAGGGCGAGCTTGTCGGCGTCGCCGTCGGCACGTGCCCACCCCCGCAGGATGCGCTCGTGCGTGCGGTCGAGCGAGACGATCAGGTCGCTGCGGGCGAAGTCGGCCTGCGTGAACTGCCGCGCGCGGTGGTGGGTGCCGTCGTAGCCGCGTCTGGCGAGCGCGTCGACGGTGCGTTGGTCGGCGCGCTCTCCGACATGCCAGTCGCCGGTGCCGGCGCTGGTGGATGCCACGCGGTCGCCGAGCCCCGCGGCATCCGCGGCGGCACGGAACACCACATCGGCCATCGGCGAGCGGCAGATGTTGCCGGTGCAGACGAACACCACCCGGAAGGGGTCGGCGGCACCGCTGGTCATGCCTTCCATTGTGTTGATTTCGTCGGTCCGTGCACAGGGCGGCGGATGCCCGAGATGAGGAAAAGTTCACCGGAATCTCATCCGGCACCCTTCCGACCGTCCACCCGCGCACCTTAGGTTGACAGAGGGGCCGGTCGGCTCCGTTCCCACGAGGAGGATCCGTGCCACGTCTTTCCCCACGCGCCGCCATCGTCGCTCTGACCGCGGCCGCGCTCGCCGTCACCGGGTTCGTCGCCCCAACGGCCGCCACCGCCGCCGAGCCCACCGAGCCGTTCATCAGCGAGTACGTCGAGGGCTCGTCGAACAACAAGGCCATTGAGATCTACAACCCGACCGGGTCGGCGATCGATCTCGCCGCGGGGCAGTACAACATCCAGCAGTTCTCGAACGGCAGCAGCTCGGCCGGCATCACGATCAACCTGACCGGAACGGTCGCACCGGGCGACGTGTACGTCGTGGCCCACTCGTCCGCCGCACCGGCCGTCACGGCCATCGCGGATCAAACCAGCGGCGCCGGCCTGTTCAACGGGGACGACGCACTCACGTTGCGCAAGAACACGACCGTCATCGATTCGTTCGGTCAGGTCGGCGTCGATCCGGGGAGCGCTTGGTCGGCGAACGGCGTCACCACCCTCAACAGCACGCTCGTTCGCGCCGCCGACGTCTGCGTCGGAGACACGGTGGTCGACGACCCCTTCGACCCGTCCGTCGAGTGGACCGGCTTCCCGCAGGACACGTTCGACGGCCTCGGTTCGCACACCGCGGACTGCGGCGACGTCGAGCCGCCCGAGCCGACCGTCGTGATCAACGAGTTCTCGGCCTCGACCACGGGTGTCGACGTCGAGTACCTCGAGCTGCTCGCCACCGGCACGAGCGACCTCTCCGACTACGCGGTGGTGCAGATCGAGGGCGAAGCGGGCGCTACGAGTGCGCCGATCGGCACGATCGACAGCGTCACGACCTTCCCGGCACCCGACGCCGACGGCCGCTCCCTGGTCTCGCTTCCGGCCAACGAGCTCGAGAACGGCACGATGTCGCTGCTTCTGGTCACCGGCTTCAGCGGGGCCGAGGGCAAC
>JAUHVN010000237.1 GCA_030425055.1 Actinomycetes bacterium
GGTCAGCACAGCATGCGCCGCGACGCCGATGAGCGCGGCGATCGCGGCCGGCGGAAGGTGACCGGCGGCGACACCGAGCGAAGCGAGGACCACCGTGCCGTCGTCGAGTCCCGAGAACACTTCGAGGGCCGAGTACCCGCCGACGAAGCCGGAACCGTCGCGGAAGACCTCCTGCTGCAGCGGATCGAGCGCCACAGCGATCGGGGTCGCCTGCCCGAGCGTCCACGGTCCGATGACCGCGAGGAGCGCCAGCGTGAGGAACACCCCGGCGGCCGCGGCCGACAGGAACATCGTGGCCGTCACCAGCGGCATCCCGCCCACGCTCTCGCTGCGCACCCGTCGCCAGGCGACGAACGCCCATCCGACGAGGACAGCCGTCGGAACCAGCACCACCACCCACGCCACGATCGTGCCCACACGCCACCTCCAATGTATTGCTTATCGATATAGCGATTATCGTACTACTCGATCGGGAGTCATACGCCATCGGTCCGACCATCACCGGGTGTAGCCTGCGACGGGGATCACGTTTCCCAATCGATACAGGCACCGTCTCGTCCTGTTGTTCCGCTCGACACGACGTATCCGCCGGAACCCGTGCGGCGAGCTGTGAGCGGATCGAAGGGAACACCATGGCTCGCGCCCGCGGCATCCTGCCCCGCACCATCGCGCTCGGCGTCGCGGTACTCGTCGTTGCGGCTCTCACCGGCTGCACCTTCGGCGCACCGGACGCCGCAGACCCGACGGGGTCGCCGACCGCCACGTCGGCTCCCGACGCCTCGGATCAGGTGCCCGACGACGAAGACCTGGCTCCGGGCACGGCCTTCACGCCGCTCATCGCCTCGACCATCACCACGCCCGCGCCGGTGAAGGGCACCGACGACAAGATCCATCTCGCCTACGAGCTGCTGCTCACGAACGCGACGGCCCTTCCGTTCGAGGTCACGAGCCTCGAGGTGGCGGATGCCGCCACCGGCGAGGTCCTGCTCGTGCTGGGGCCGGAGCAGCTGCATCGTTCGGTGATCCGGCTCGGCGAGTCGTCGGAGGGCACCGACGAGGTCGGTCCGGTCCGCATCGGCGGCGCCGAGACGTGGATCGCGTGGCTCGACGTGCAGATCGACGCGGATGCCGCCGTGCCCGAGCGCGTCCAGCACCTGGCGACGGGCGCCCTCATCCGCCCTCAGGGCGACCCGGCTGAGATCGACGCCGCCATCGGCACCGTCGCGGTGTCGGACCAGGACGCCACCGTCGTCGCCGTTCCCGTCGGCGTGGGGGACTGGTACATGAGCGAGGGATGCTGCGTCGACGACACGCACCACCGCCGCGGCTTCGCGCCGGTGAACGGCGAGCCGCTCGTGCCGCAGCGGTTCGCGATCGACTTCTACCTGCTCGACGATGAGCAGCGCACCTGGGAGGGCGACCCGTCGCTGCTCGAGAGCTATTTCACCTACCGGCAGCCGATCCTCGCCGCCGCCGCGGGAACGGTCGTGCGCTCGGTCGACATCTTCCCCAACTCGACATCGCTGCCCGAGCCGCCGCCCATCCCGCCGGTCGTCGAGACGGTCGGCAATCACGTGGTCGTCGAGATCGCTCCAGGCCTCTACGCCCTCTACGGGCACATGGACCCGGGCTCGGTGCGCGTCAAGGTCGGCGACACGGTCGAACAGGGGCAGGAACTCGGCCTCATCGGCAGCAGCGGCAACTCGACGACCCCGCACCTGCACTTCCATCTGCAGACCGAGCCGACGTTCTTCCCGTCCGACGGCGTGCCCTATGCGTTCGCCGAGTTCGAGCTGCTCGGCTCGGTCACCGAGCGGATCTGGGACGACAACCTCGGGCTGCAGCCGACGGGTCAGCTGCCGTTCGAGGCGGTCACCCCCAGCATCCGTCGCGATGAACTGCCGCTGGATCGCACGGTGATCAGGGTCACCGGGGAGTAGACCGCGGGCATCGGGGTCACAATGGATGCATGGGATTGTTCCAGCAACGCCCCGAAGAGCCGACCGAGTGGGCCGGGCTGCCCTCTGAACCACTGCGCGCGAAGTCCGAGGCTGAGATGCTCGAGGATGCCGCACCCGTCGACGCCGGTTTCGGCGGGCTGTTCGTGCAGGGCACGGCGATCGAGTCGATCGAGATTCCCATCGGGGTCGAGCCGGAGGGCGACGGCGAGTAGCGCTTCGTCTCGCTGCGCTCGCTCAGCGACCTGGGGATGGACTGCGCTCGCTCAGCGACCTGGGGTCAGGCGGCGGGCGGCCAGTCGATGAGCACGAGGCCCTGCTTGGTGTCGGCGAGCTTCACCCAGCCGTCGCCGAACAGGTACGTGAGCCCGTAGCCCTCGTCATCGGTCGAGATCGTCGTGTCGGGGTTCTCGGTGATGTACACGCCGGCCGCATCGTCTTCGCGCACCCAGCCGTCGGCCACGAGCGCGTTCTGCGCGTTGCGCGCCTGATCCGCGCTGATCGGCGCCCAGCCGAAGATGATGAGGTGGTCGCCCGCCGGCCCTTCGAAGTCGGCCCACACGCACTGCACGCCCGACGCGAGTTCGAGCTCGCCGATCTGGAACGGCTGCGCCAGGCTGGTCCAGCCCACATCGGTGAACTCCGCGACGAGATCTTCGCCGATCATGTTCTCGCACGTCAGATCCGCGACCGGCGCAGTGGTCGGTTCGGCCGTCGGCGCCGCCGACTCGGTCGAGGCGGGACCGGGTGTCGAGCTCGCCGTGGGGTCGGCGGCAGGCGGCGCACTCGAGGCGCACGCGGTCGTGGCCAGCAGCGCGGCGGTGAGGGCGACGGCGCCTGCGGCGCGCGCGATCGAGGGGGGCATCGGACTCCGGCGGGGGTTCAGGAGCGGGCGGACGGGGAGAGCAGCTCGAGGAAGTCGCCGTGCAGGCGGCCGTTCGTGGCGAGCGAGGACTGCGTGGTGAGGGTGTCGTCGCCGTCGATGTCGGTGAACCGGCCGCCGGCCTCGAGCACGATCGGCACGAGCGCGGCGATGTCGTACTCCTTGACGCCGAACTCGGCGACGAACTCGAGCCGGCCTTCGGCGAGCAGCATGTACGGCCACGTGTCGCCGTAGGCCCGATCGCGCCACACGGCGGCGGTCACGCGCTCGAGGGCGTCGAGGCGACCGGCATCCCGCCACTGGCCGATGCTCTGGAAGCTCACGCTCGCCTCGGAGACGGCGTCGACACCCGACACCGACAGACTGCGCAACTCGCCGTCCGGCCCTGCCGTCCACGCGCCGAGCCCTGTCGCGCCCCACCAGCGTCGGCCGATCGCCGGATGGCTCACGACCCCGACGCGCGGGATGCCGTCGACCTCGAGGGCGATGAGGGTCGTCCACATCGGGATGCCCTTGAGGTAGTTGGCCGTGCCGTCGATGGGATCGATGACCCAGCGGCGGCGCGAGTCGCCCGTGATGCCGAACTCCTCGCCGAACACGCCGTCGTCGGGGCGCTCGACGGCGAGCAGGTCACGGATGGCGCGCTCGGTGGCCAGATCGGCCTCGGTGACGTGCGAGGCATCCGCCTTCGTGCTCACCTGTAGGTCGGGCGCGTCGAAGCGATCCATGGATGCCGCATCCGCCGCATCCGCGAGTCTGAGGGCCAGTTCGAGGTCGGCCCGGAGGTCTCCGTCGAAGGGCGCGGCGAAGCGCGCGGACGGAGTGGGGGAGGTCACGATCCAAGGATAATCGAGCGTTCCCGGCCCGATTTCAGGGTGACCCGATCGTGATGGTAATGTTGACCCTCGGTTCGCCACGGCGGACGACGCACCTCTAGCTCAATCGGCAGAGCAACTGACTCTTAATCAGTGGGTTCAGGGTTCAAGTCCCTGGGGGTGCACCACTCGGAGGGATCCCGTCATGGGGTCCCTCCTTTCGTCTGTCGGGATGCCGGCATCCGATGGTCACGAAACGGTGACGACACGCCGGTTCCGGGGGTCCTGACTTGACCTCGGCGCGTCCGTTTCCTACATTTGCGAAGACCTGAATCGGATTTCAGGTATTGCTACAGGCACCGACCCTTCCAATGGTGAAAGGCACGCACATGCGCGTTACGAAGAAGTTGCTCATGGGAACCGTGGTCGCCACGGCAGCCCTCGTCCTGGCGGCCTGCGCGCCGTCGACCGACGCCGGCGGCGGCGAAGAGACCGAAGGCTCGGGCCTCGCCGAGATCACGGTCGGCATCGTCACGAGCGAGAGCGGTCCGCTGGCCAGCTACGGCCAGCAGTACCTCGACGGCTTCAAGGCCGGCCTCGACTACGCCACCGACGGCACCGACGAGATCGACGGCACGACCATCAACGTCGAGTACCGCGACGACGCCGGCGACCCCGACAAGGCCGTCACCGCCGTCAAGGAGCTCATCGGCGAGGGCGTCAACATCATCGCCGGCACCGCCTCGTCGGGCGTCGCGCTCGCGGTCGCCGAACAGGCCGACCAGAACCAGGTGCTGTACGTGTCGGGCCCCGCGGCCGCCGACGCGATCACCGGCATCAACGAGTACACGTTCCGCTCGGGCCGCCAGAGCGCGCAGGACGTCGCGACCGCCGGTACCTTCCTCGACGACATCGAGGGCAAGAAGATCAC
>JAUHVN010000238.1 GCA_030425055.1 Actinomycetes bacterium
GTGCGCAGCGTGTGGTCGCCGATACGGTGCAGCAGGTGCTTGCCGCGCGCCGCGACCTCGTGGATCGTCCGCCCGCGCAGATCGGTCTCGGCCGCGCTCGGTGCGAACACGCGGCGCTGCGGTCGCGTGATGCGCATCTCGAACCGCGTGACCTCGGCGCCTGCGAGCACGGCGTTCATGCGCCGGGCGGCGCGGTGGACGGTGTCGCCCTCAGGCACGGGCCATCGCCCGCCGCAGCGTGAGCCCGCGGGGGGACTCGACGAAGCCGGCCTCTCGCAGGGCCTGGCCGACCCGGGTGTCGTACACGAAGGCGCCGTTGACCTGCTCGACGGTGATGGTGTCGAGCCGTCGCGCGCGGGCGGTCGCGGCGAGGGCGGCGGCCGCGGCATCGAGCGCGGCCGCGTCGCCGGTGAACGCGAGCGCCGAGCGCCCGCCGCGCTCGAGATACAGCGTGAGGCGCCCGTCGACGAGGATCACGAGACCGCCGGCCTTGCGGCCGGGTCGATGGGTGACGCCCTCGATGGTGGGCCAGGCGAGCGCGGCGCCGTACGGGTTCGCGGGGTCGGTCGCCGCGAGCACCACGGCTTCGCGCGGCGGCGGGTCGCTGAGGCCGGCGAACTCGCGGATGCGGTCGACGGTCGACGACGCGGCGAACTGGGCGGCGCCGAGCTGCTCGATGACGTAGCCGCGGCGGCAGTGCCCGGCCTCCTCGAAGCCGGCGAGGACGCGATACGCCTGCGCGAAGCCGCCGGGCAGCCCCTCGGCCTGCACGCTACCCCGCGTGACCACGCCGTAGCGGTCGAGCAGCATGCCCCCCGCGGCGGCCGCGCGCACCGAGGCATCCGGTTCGCGCTCGGGAAGCATCGACCAGCGCCCGCCGGGCGAGGTCGCCCGAGAGGGGACGGACGCCGCGACCGTGCGCACCGCGGCGCCGCGGTAGAGCCGGGTGCGCGGGGCCCGCCTGCTCACCCGGTGCGCCTGCGACCCGCCGGCGACGAGGGCGCGCACCGGCGCGAAGGTGTCGTTGGTGACGCGGCCGGCCCACGCGAGCCGCCACAGGGCCTCGGTGACCTCGGTCTCGCTGACCTCGTCTCCGGCGAGCCGGCTGAGCTGGCCCGCGAAGTACGCGCCGCCGGCGCCGAGCACGTCGAGCAGGCGCGCATCGAGCGACCCCTCGGCGATCTCGTCGACGGGCGGCGCGACAGTGAGCGGCGCGGTGTCGGCCGGATGCAGCGCGATCCAGCCGTCGCGTCCTGCGAGGGCGCCGTGCCCCGACCACAGCACCTCGCCCGAGGCTGTCAGCTCGTCGAGCATCGCGGGCTGGTAGTCCGAGACGCGCGACGGCAGCACGAGCGACTCCCACGCGCTCGCGGGGATCGGAACTCCGGCGAGCTGCTCGATCACCGCGGCGACTCCGTCGATGCCCTCGAGCGGGCGCGTGACGTGCTGCCACACCGGCAGGAACCGCCCGAACGCGTCCTGCGACACCGGCTCGACGCTGCCGCGGATCGCGGCGAGCGACCGCATCCGCAGTCGGCGCAGCACCTCGGTGTCGCACCACTCCGCCTCGTCGGCGCCGTCGGTGCGCGTCGCCTCGGGCAGGAAGAAGCCGCTCGTCACGCGGCCCTGGGCCTCGAGGCGCTGCAGCGTCAGGCGCGCAACGGCGCCGCCGATGCCGAACCGCTGCGACACCGCATCCACCGTGAACGGGCCGTGGGTGCGCGCGTGGCGCGCGACCAGATCGCCGAGCGGATCGGCCACCGGCTCGAGGAACGCCGTCGGCACGCCGACGGGCAGCGCGGTGCCGAGGGCGTCGCGCAGGCGTCCGGCATCCTCGATCGCCGCGACGCGCTCGGTGCCGCCGACCGTCACGCGGATCGCGCGCCGGGTGTCGACGAGCTGATCGAGCAGAGCGGATGCCTGATCGTCTGCGTCGTCCAGTCGCGCGGCGACCTCGGCCGCGTCGAGCGGGCCGAGCAGCCTCAGCAGGTCGGCCACCCCCTCGACGCCGCGAGCGCGGCGGTCGGGGTCGAGGCGCTGGGCCTCGCGCTCGAACTGTGCGATGACGTCGGGATCGAGCAGCTCGCGCATCTCGACCGTGCCGAGAAGCTCGGCCAGCAGCGCGGGGTCGACCGACAGCGCAGCGGCCCGGCGCTCGGCGAGCGGCGAGTCGCCTTCGTACATGAACGCGCCGACATAGCCGAACAGCAGGTCGCGGGCGAACGGCGACGGCTGCGACGGCGTGGTCTCGACGAGGCGGATCGACCGGTCGGCGATCGAGCGCGCGATGCGCAGGAGGGCGGGCACGTCGTAGACGTCCTGCAGCACCTCGCGCAGCGTCTCGAGGATGATCGGGAACGTCGGGTACCGGCGCGCGACCTCGAGCAGCTGTGCCGACCTCTGCCGCTGCTGCCACAGCGGGCTGCGACGGCCCGGGTTGAGGCGCGGCATGAGCAGCGCGCGGGCGGCGCACTCGCGGAAGCGCGACGCGAACAGGGCCGACCCGCCGACCTCGGCCGTGACGAGCTGCTCGAGCTCGTCGGCGTCGAAGACGAACAGCTCGGCGCCCGGCGGATCGGCCTCGGCGTCGGGTACGCGCGCGATGATGCCGTCGTCGCTGGCGACCGCCGATCCCTCGACCCCCAGTCGCTCGCGGATGCGGGCGTTGACGGCCAGGGCCCACGGCGCATGCACCTTCATGCCGTAGGGGGAATGCAGGATGACGCGCCAGTCGCCGACCTCGTCGCGACCGCGCTCGACCGTGAGCGACCGATCGGTCGGCACCGTGCCGGTCGCCTCGCGCTGCTCGGCGAGGTACGACAGCAGATTCCCGATGGCGTGCTCGTCGAGACCCGACTGCGCCAGCCGGTCGCGCGCCTTCTCGGCAGGCGCCGACGACAGCTCGCGGTTGAACCGGCCGAGCGCTTCGCCGAGCTCGGCCGGGCGCCCGATGCCGTCGCCGTGCCAGAACGGCACTTTGCCCGGCTGGCCGAAGGCGGGCAGCACGTTGACCCGGTCGTGCGTGATCTCGACGATCCGCCAGCTGGTCGTGCCGAGCGTGAAGACGTCGTTGACGCGCGACTCGTAGACCATCTCCTCGTCGAGCTCGCCGACGCGCGCGTTCTGCGACTCGCCCGCGACGAACACGCCGAACAGGCCGCGGTCGGGGATCGTGCCGCCGCTGGTGACGGCGACGCGCTGCGCACCGGGGCGTCCGGTGAGCACTCCGCGGTCGCGGTCCCACACCACGCGCGGCCGCAGTTCGGCGAACTCGTCGGAGGGGAAGCGACCCGACAGCAGATCGAGGGTCGCCTCGTAGGCCGAGCGCGGGAGCGACCGGAACGGTGCGCTGCGCTTGAGGGTCTCGTACCACCCCTCGACGTCGACCGCGCCGATCGCGGCGGCAGCGACCGTCTGCTGCGCGAGGATGTCGAGCGGATTCTGCGGCACCGCGATCGCCTCGATCTGGCCCGCCAGCATCCGCTCGGTGACGATCGCGGTGTGCAGCACGTCGCCGCGGTGCTTGGGGAACAGCGCCGCACGGCTGATCTCGCCGACCTGGTGCCCGGCGCGCCCGACGCGCTGCAGACCGGATGCCGCCGACGGCGGCGCCTCGACCTGGATGACGAGGTCGACGGCGCCCATGTCGATGCCGAGCTCGAGGCTGCTGGTCGCCACGACGCAGCGCAGCGTGCCCGACTTCAGCTCTTCCTCGACCTGCGCGCGCTGCTCTTTCGACACCGACCCGTGGTGGGCCTTCGCGAGCACCGGGTCGGCGCCGGCGGTGGACCCCGCCTGCGCCTCCCCGGTCGCCCCTCCGCGCGTCGCCTTCGCGCCGCGCGGAGCCTCTGCTCCGTGGGCCCCCATCCCCGCTGGAACGGTCGGCTCGGGCAGCTCGATGCCGAGCCG
The DNA here is from genome assembly GCA_030425055.1 of Actinomycetes bacterium. Classification (GTDB taxonomy): domain Bacteria; phylum Actinomycetota; class Actinomycetes; order Actinomycetales; family Microbacteriaceae; genus Microbacterium. The sequence continues at coordinate 3,910 of JAUHVN010000238.1, forward strand.
CTCGGAGTGGATCTCGTTGAGGCGGCCGGTGAGCCGCTCGGCGAGGCGCCGCGAGTTGGCGAACACGATCGTCGACCGATGCTGCACGATGCGGTCTACGATCGCCTCTTCGACGTGCGGCCACAGCGATCCGGTCACCTCGGTCTGACCCGCGCCCGGCGCGAACCACTCGCCGTCGTCGTCATCGTCTGGCGCGGCGGCAGCGGGCGCCTCCTCGGCGCGCGGGGGCGGGGGTGGGTTCAGCATGTCCTCGACGGGCACCACCACCGACAGCTCGAACGTCTTCGACGCCGGCGGCGCGACGATCTCGACCGGCTGGGCGCCGCCGAGGAACCGCGCGACCTCGTCGATCGGCCGCACTGTCGCCGACAGGCCGATGCGCTGGGCGGGTGCGGCATCCGGATGCTCCGAGCGCCGCAGGTCGTCGAGGCGCTCGAGACTCACCGCGAGGTGGGCGCCGCGCTTGGTGGCGGCCACCGCGTGCACCTCGTCGATGATGACCGTGTGCACCTCCGACAGCGTGCGTCCGGCCTGGCTGGTCAGCATGAGGTAGAGCGACTCGGGCGTCGTGATCAGGATGTCGGGCGGAGCCGACACCAGCTTGCGCCGGTCGGACGAGGTCGTGTCGCCGGATCGCACACCGACCGAGACATCGGGCGCCGGCAGTCC
>JAUHVN010000239.1 GCA_030425055.1 Actinomycetes bacterium
TGGTCCGGCGCATGCGCGCCGGGAAGTCGCCGTTCTCGCCCGACCGCAAGCACCTGCACCACCGGATGCTCGACATGGGCCACTCCGACCGCGGAGCGGTGCTCATCTTCTATGCATGGACGGGCGTGATCAGTCTCGCCGTGCTGCTCATGTACATCGGCACACAGGAGGACTGGCCCGGGGGATACCTCTTCGGCGTCGTCTTCGGAGTCGTGGGCGTCGCCGCGTGCCTCGTGGTCACCCTCACACCCTCGCGCCGCCGTTCGCACCCGGTGGCGTCGTCCGCCGTCCCAACCCCGACACCTCAGGAGAGCCCGAGATGACCTCGCATCCCCAGCCCAACGTGATCATGCGCTCGACCCTCATCTGGTCGGGGGTGATCATCGGCATCCTCGCGGTGATCGGCGCGGTCGTCGGTCTGCTCGTCGACGGGGTCGCGGGGCTGTGGAGCGCGCTGGCCGGCGTCGTGCTCGCCGGGCTGTTCCTCGGGCTGACGGCACTCATCGTGCTGATCGCGACGCGCACGCCCCCGGGATCGCCCGCCTTCTTCGGCATCGTCCTCGGCGGATGGTTCGTCAAGCTCGTCGTGTTCGTCGGGGTCATGGTCGTGCTGCGGCTGCAGCCGTGGGTGAGCCCGTGGGTGTTCTTCTTCTCGGTGCTCGCCGGTGTGATCGCCTCGCTCGTGGTCGACATGGTCGTGCTCGCCCGCGCGCGCGTGCCCTACGTCGGCGACGTCGCGCTGCCCACATCGTCCGACGACACCGAGCAGTGAGGTCCTGCGTTCTTCCGAGGCCGGAATCCTTGCTAGGGTAGGTATCGCCGCCGCGTGCGCGCCAGATGTCCGAAGCCGGAGATCGAGCGCCGATTCCGCCGGCAGCCTTGACCCATCGTCGCACCGGACTTGACCGGTGCCCCGAAGCCGGAGCCAACGCTGATTACCCACGTCGCATCCCAGTTCGTCAGCGCCGCCGCGAGCGAAGAAGACAGCGGCTTCCACGGCCCGACGATCCTCGACTTCTTCCCTCCCGTCCTCTTCTTCGAGGGCACGCCGTTCGAGATCAACCGGGCGATGCTCATCCGGTTCCTGGTCGTCGCCGTCCTGATCCTGATCTTCTGGCTCGCCACGCGCCGCATGTCGATCGTGCCGTCTCGCGGACAGGCCGCTTTCGAGGCCGTGTTCGGCTTCTTCCGCAACAACATCGTCTACGAGACCCTCGGCGAGAAGCTCGGACGGCGCTACGAGCCGATCCTGATGACGTTCTTCTTCCTGATCCTCGGGATGAACCTCACAGGCATCATCCCGGGGCTCCAACTCGCCGGAACGTCGCTCATCGGTCTGCCGATCGTGCTCGCCATCGTCTCGTGGGTCATGTTCATGTACGCGGGCATGAAGGAGAAGGGCATCAAGTTCTGGAAGGACTCGCTCTTCCTTCCCGGCGTGCCGTGGCCCCTGTACTTCCTGCTGACGCCCCTCGAGTTCTTCTCGACGTTCGTGCTGCGCCCGATCACGCTGACGCTGCGACTCACGATGAACATGATCGCCGGCCACATGCTGCTGGTGCTCTGCTTCTCGGCGACGCACTTCTTCTTCTTCACCGTCCTGGCCGAGGGCAACTTCCTCGGTCTGCTCGGTGTCGGCACGTTCGCCTTCGGCATCGCGTTCACGCTCCTCGAGCTGTTCGTCGCCGCCCTGCAGGCATACGTCTTCACCATCCTGTCGGCCATCTACATCCAGCTCGCGGTCGCTGAAGAGCACTGAGACCGCTCACCAAACCCCCTTCGAAAGGAACCATCCCCGTGAACATCGTCGGACAGCTCGCCCCGCTCGCCTTCGGACTCGCCGTCATCGGCTCCGGTATCGGCGTGGGCATCATCGTCGGCAAGACCATCGAGTCCGTGGCGCGTCAGCCCGAACTCCAGGGTCGTCTGTCGAGCCTCATGTTCCTCGGTATCGCACTGACCGAGGCGCTCTGCTTCATCGCGATCGCCGTCGCGTTCATCCCGTTCCCCGCGCCGTAATCAGGCGCCGAGAGGCAAGGAGTCCGAATGCCTGACGCATTCGTCACCGTCGTCGCGGCGGAGGAGACCCCCAACCCGCTCATTCCGGCCGTTCCGGACCTGGTGTGGGGATCGCTCGCGTTCGTCATCATCCTGGTGTTCTTCATCCGGTACGCCCTGCCGCGCATCAACGCCGCGCTCGACGCCCGCCGCGAGGCCATCCAGGGCAACATCGAGAAGGCCAACGAGACGCAGAAAGAGGCCGAGGCCGCGCTGGAGCAGTACACCGCCCAGCTCGCCGAGGCCCGCAAGGAGGCCGGAGAGATCCGCGACGCCGCCCGCGAGGACGGTAAGAAGATCATCGCCGAGGCCCGCGACAACGCATCGGTCGAGGCCGCTCGCGTGACCGCAGCCGCCAACGCGCAGCTCGAGGCCGACCGCAAGGCGGCGTTCGTCTCGCTGCGCGGTGAGGTGGGCACGCTCGCGATCGATCTCGCCGGCGGCGTGATCGGCGAGACGCTCAGCGACGACAAGCGCGCTCAGGCCGTCGTCGACCGCTTCCTCGCCGACCTCGAGGCATCCGAAGCCGCAGGCAAGGCGAAGGCCTGATGGGCGGCGCGACGACCCAGGCCCTCGCGGCCACCAGCGCGGCGCTCGACGCGTCGACGTCGGTCGACCTCGGCACGGCCCGCGACCTGTTCGCGGCCTCGCGTGCCCTCGGCGACGCCCCGCAGCTCAGCGGTGCACTCGCCGATTGGGCGGCGGCGCCGGCCGCGCGCTCCAAGGTCGTCGCCGACGTGTTCGGCTCGTCCCTCGGGGCCGAGGCGACGCGCCTGCTGACCGAGGTCGTCGCGCACCGCTGGTCGTCTCCGGACGACCTGGTGGCGGGCGTCGAGGCGCTCGCGATCCGCGCGGCATCGGCGTCCGACCCGAGCGCCGACGTCGAAGGCGACCTGTTCCGCTTCGCGCGCACGGTCGCCGCGAACCCCGAGCTCGAACTCGCGCTCGGCAGCCGTCTCGGCGATCAGCGTGCGAAGGGCGCCCTCGTCGAGTCGCTGCTGAAGGGCAAGGTCAGCGAGCCGGCTCTCGTGATCGCCTCGTCGATCGTGCAGCAGCCGCGTGAGCGGCGCGTACGCCGACTGCTGACGATCGCGCAGGACGCGGTGGCCGCCCAGCGCGGCCGCACCGTCGCGACCGTCGTGTCGGCGATGCCGCTCTCGGAAGTGCAGACCGACCGCCTCGCCGCGGTGCTCTCGGAGCGCTACGGCAAGGCCGTGACGATCAACCCGGTCGTCGACCCCGCCGTCATCGGGGGTCTGCGCGTGCAGATCGCCGACGACGTCATCGACGCGAGCGTGGCTTCGCGAATGGCCGACCTGCGACACCGTCTCGCAGGCTGAAACACAAGACTTCCCGATCTGCTTTCGCAGAGCGGAGACTTCGGGGCCGCGGCCCCACAACACGAAGGAAGACAATGGCAGAACTCTCCATCAGCCCCGACGTCATCCGTGACGCGCTGAAAGACTTCGTCGCCGCCTACGAACCCACCGGCACGGCGGCGACCGAGGTCGGCACCGTCGTCGACGCCGCTGACGGCATCGCCCACGTCGAGGGTCTCCCCGGCGTCATGGCGAACGAGCTCGTCGTGTTCGAGGACGGCACCCAGGGCCTCGCGCTGAACCTCGACGAGCACGAGATCGGTGTCGTCGTGCTCGGCGACTTCGCCGGCATCGAGGCGGGCCAGGAGGTGACCCGCACCGGCGAGGTCCTCTCGGTCCCCGTCGGCGACGGCTACCTCGGCCGCGTCGTCGACCCGCTCGGCAGCCCCATCGACGGCCTCGGCGCCATCGAGAGCACCGGCCGCCGCGCCCTCGAGCTGCAGGCGCCCGGCGTCATGCAGCGCAAGAGCGTGCACGAGCCGCTGCAGACCGGCATCAAGGCCATCGACGCGATGATCCCCGTCGGCCGCGGTCAGCGCCAGCTGATCATCGGCGACCGCCAGACCGGCAAGACGGCCATCGCGATCGACACGATCATCAACCAGAAGGCCAACTGGGAGTCGGGCGACCCCGAGAAGCAGGTCCGCTGCATCTACGTCGCCATCGGCCAGAAGGGCTCGACCATCGCTTCGGTGAAGGGCGCGCTCGAGGATGCCGGCGCCATGGAGTACACGACGATCGTCGCCGCTCCGGCATCCGACCCCGCAGGTTTCAAGTACCTGGCGCCGTACACCGGGTCGGCCATCGGCCAGCACTGGATGTACGACGGCAAGCACGTCCTCATCATCTTCGACGACCTCTCGAAGCAGGCCGAGGCCTACCGCGCCGTCTCCCTCCTCTTGCGCCGCCCGCCGGGCCGCGAGGCGTACCCCGGCGACGTCTTCTACCTGCACTCCCGCCTGCTGGAGCGCTGCGCGAAGCTGTCGGACGACATGGGCGCCGGCTCGATGACGGGCCTGCCGGTCATCGAGACCCAGGCCGGTGACGTGTCGGCCTACATCCCGACCAACGTGATTTCGATCACCGACGGGCAGATCTTCCTGGAGACCGAGCTGTTCTATAAGGGCATCCGTCCGGCGGT
>JAUHVN010000240.1 GCA_030425055.1 Actinomycetes bacterium
TCGAGCGTCTGCTCGCCGAGCGGCTTGCCGATGCGACGCCGCGCGAGTGCCGCCTGGTGGCGCAGCCACCACGCACCGGCGACGAGGGCGACGACGGCGCCGAGCACCAGCGCCGCGCCCCCGGCGAGCATCCGTCTCACGGGCATGGGCCCATGGCACCGCACGCAGGTGAACGTTCCGTGACGCGATGGCGGGTTCACCGCCGAGCGCTAAGGTGCGCACGTGAGCTCGCCCCGCATGAGCCGCCGGCTCGGACTCGGCGACGCCGTCTTCATCGGCATCGGCTCGATGGTGGGGGCCGGAGTGTTCTCGGCGTTCGCGCCCGCCGCGCAGGCCGCGGGGACGGGTTTGCTCATCGGCCTCGGGCTCGCGGCGATCGTCGCGTTCGGCAACGCCACGTCGTCCGCGCAGCTCGCCGCGGCGCACCCGACCTCGGGGGGGACCTACGCGTACGGGCGCGCCGAGATCGGCCCGTGGTCGGGCTTCCTCGCGGGCTGGGGTTTCGTGATCGGCAAGCTCGCAAGCGCGGCGGCGATGGCGCTCACCTTCGCCGCGTACGCCGCGCCGCCCGGGTGGGAGCGCCCGGTCGCGGCGCTCGCGGTCGTGGCGCTGGCATCCGTCAACTGGTTCGGGGTCACCCGCACCGCCCTCGCGACCCGCATCATCGTGACGGTGGTGCTCATGACGCTCGCCGTCGCGACCGCCGCCGCGACCTCCGCGCCCGCGACCCCCGATTGGCTGACGCCCGACGGCCTGTTCGCGGGCGGCGCCTACGGCATCCTGCAGTCGGCCGGACTGCTGTTCTTCGCGTTCGCCGGCTATGCGCGCATCGCGACGCTCGGTGAGGAGGTGCGCGACCCCGCGCGCACGATCCCCCGCGCGATCGTCATCGCGTTCGCCGTCGCGCTCGCGGTGTACGCCGTGATCGGGGTCGTCGTCCTCTCGAGCCTCGGCCCCGCCGCGCTGTCCGCATCGACGGCGCCGGTGGCGGATGCCGCGGCGCGATCGGGCTGGGAGTGGGCCGCGCCCGTCGTGCGCGTCGGCGCGGCGGCGGCATCCCTCGGCGCACTCCTCGCGCTCATCGCCGGCATCGGACGCACGATGCTCGCGATGGCGCGCGAGGGCGACCTGCCGCGACCGCTCGCGGCGCTGCATCCGCGGTGGGACGTGCCGCACCGCGCCGAAGTCGTCGTCGCCGTCGTCGTGGCGGCCGGGGTGCTGCTGGTCGACCTGCGCGGCGCGATCGGCTTCTCGTCGTTCGGCGTGCTCGTGTACTACCTCGTTGCGAACGTCGCGGCCTTCCGTCAGCGCGGCGACGCGCGCCGCTATCCGCATGCACTGCAGGTCGTCGGCGCGATCGGCTGCGCCGTGCTCGCCGTCACCCTGCCGTGGCAGGCGGTGGTCGGCGGACTCGTCGTGTTCGCCGCGGGCATCGGCTACCGGATGCTGCGCATCAGGCTCACGCGAGGGGCTTGAGCTCGAGACCGTCGCGCGTCGCGCCCGCCGACACCGTCGCGAACGCGGTGAACCCGTCGCCGCCGGCGCGGTCGAGGAGCGCCTTGAGGTTCTTCGTGCGCTGCTCGAGCCGCACGCGCGACCCCTCGGCGATGAGCGCCGACTTCAGCGCCAGCAGCTCGGCGGGCGGCACGTCGCGGTCGTGCACGAGCACCACGGCCGGTGCCGCGTCGTCGTCACCTGACGGGACGAGATCGACGATCCGCTCGAAGCCGATCGAGAAGCCGACGGCGGGTGCGTCCTGTCCGAGGAACCGGCCGATCATGCCGTCGTAACGACCGCCGCCGCCCAGCGAGTAGTCGACGGACGGGTGCGCGAGCTCGAAGATCGTGCCGGTGTAGTACCCCATGCCGCGCACGAGGAACGGATCGAACACGAGCGGCACGTCGGCGTCGCCGCGCGCGGCGGCCACTGCCGCGCCGATGCCGGCGAGGTCGGCGACGACGTCGTCCGGGGCGCCGTCGGGAAGCGCCTTGCGGATCTGGCCTTCGCCGAACGGGCGGTACTCGAGGGTCACGGGCCGCACCAGGAACGCCTCGAACGCGTCGACGGCGGCGGCCGCTGCTCCCCGCTCGCGCAGCTCGGCGGCGACGCCTGTCGGCCCGATCTTGTCGAGCTTGTCGATCGTGATGAGCACGCCGGGCCGCTCGGATTCGGCGAACCCGAAGCGGTCGAGCATCCAGTCCAGGATCCGCCGGTCGTTGATGCGCACGGTGCCGCCCTCGAGGCCCAGGGCGTCGAGGGTGTCGAGGGTCGCGACCGCGAGCTCGGCCTCGGCGCGCGTGGACGCATCGCCGATGATGTCGATGTCGCACTGGACGAACTGGCGGTAGCGCCCCTTCTGGGGCCGTTCGGCGCGCCACACCGGGGCGATCTGGATCGACCGGAACACGGTCGGCAGCTGTCCGCGGTTGCTCGCGTAGAACCGCGCGAGCGGCACCGTCAGGTCGTAGCGCAGTCCGAGATCGGTCAGCGTCGCGGGGTCGTCGGCACCCGCGCGGATGGCGTCGGCGTCGAGCCCGCGCTTGAGCACGTTGTAGGCGAGCTTCTCGTTGTCACCGCCGAGCCCTGCGTGCAGCCGCGCGTACTCCTCCATGACCGGCGTCTCGATCTCGTCGAAGCCGTGCGCACGGTAGCGCTCGCGGATGACGGCGAGCACGCGCTCACGGCGGACCTTGTCGGCGGGGAGGAAGTCGCGCATGCCGCGCGGCGGATTGACGGATGCCACGGCCCCATCTTTCCAGAGCGGGCCCGGGCCGCTCTCCCCGGCCTTCTCCCCGCTCTCCCTGGCCTTGTCCAGAACAGGTGATCCGGCGGACACAGGACGATCCGCGGCAGATCCGGCCGGTCCTCGGCGGATCAGGTGTTCTCGGCGTCGCGGATGTCGGCCGTCAGCGCTCGCAGTCGCTCGCGCAGCGCGCGCTCGGCGTCCCACCCCTCGGCGCGCGCCCGCGCGACGAGGGCGAGCAGCGCGTCGCCCAGCTCGACCTCGCTGGTGGGCGACGACGCATCGGCCGTCGTTCCGGCGGCGACCCCCGCCCCCACGGCCTCCGCCTTGCCGACGAGCTTCTGCGCGAGCGCGAGCGACGGCATCCGCTCGCTCACGCCGTCGAGCACGCTCGTGCGTGAGCTCTTCTCGGCGGCCTTGGCCGCGTTCCAGTGCACGAGCACCTCGTCGGGGGTGGTCGCGACCGCGTCTGCGAACACGTGCGGATGCCGGCGCACCATCTTGTCGGTGAGGCCCCGAGCGACGTCGTCGATGTCGAACGGATCGGCGGGGTCGCGCGAGGCGATCTCGGCGTGGAACAGCACCTGCCACAGCAGGTCGCCCAGCTCCTCGCGCAGGTCGGCGCGATCGCCCTCCTCGACGGCGTCGATGAGCTCGGCCGACTCCTCGACGAGGTAGGGCACGAGGGCGCGGTGGTCGATCTGCTGGGTCCACACGCACCGGTCGCGCACCGCCCGCATCGTGTCGGCGGCCTCGCGCAGCGGGTCGGCCGCGTCGCGGTGCGGGTCGGCCCCGGTCACGACGCCTCGGCCTCGATCGGATGCCTGCGGAAGTGGCGCGCGCGCCACGAGACCAGGATGCCGGCCAGCACGAGCGAGATCATCGATCCGGCGAGCACGCCGAGGGTGGCCTCGTCGCGCAGCTCGGGATGCGTCGAGAAGGCGAGTTCGCTCAGCAGCAGCGACACCGTGAACCCGATGCCGCCCAGGGCTCCGGCGGCGAGCAGATCGCCGATCGTGAGCGCGGGAGCCTGGCCGCGATGGCCCACGCGCAGCGACAGCCAGCCGAAGATCCCGATGCCGATGATCTTGCCCACCGGCAGCGCGACGAGCACACCCCAGAAGGCGGGGGTCAGCTCGCTGGGCGACACCTGCGGGATCGGCACGAGCGCCGCGTTGAGGGCGAACAGCGGTAGGACGATCACGTTGACCCATGGCTCGAGCGTGTGACGCACCCGCAGCGCGGGCTGCTGCGCCATCGCGAGGCCCAGGGCGACGCCGGCGATCGTGGCGTGGACGCCCGACAGGTACACCAGCACCCACGTCGCGAGGGCGAGGATCACGAGGGCGACGATGATGGGAACGCGCGCCCGGGTGTCGAGCTGGCGGCTCAGCAGGCCGAACGCGACCACCGCGAGCGCGGCGAGGCCGAGCAGCCCGTAGTTGACGTCGGTGGTGAACAGCACCGCGATGAAGATGATGCCGACGATGTCGTCGAGGATCGCGAGCGCGAGCAGGAAGATGCGCAGCGCCGGGGGCAGGCCCTTGCCGAACACCGCCAGCACACCGAGCGCGAAGGCGATGTCGGTCGCCGTCGGAATCGGCCAGCCGCGCGCCGACTCGGTGCCGAACGCGAAGAGCAGGTAGATGCCGATGGGCACGATCACGCCGCCGAACGCGGCGATCGCGGGCTGCAGGGCCTTGCGCGCCGAGTTGAGCTGCCCCGACGTGAGCTCGAACTGCAGCTCGACGGCGACGACGAAGAAGAAGACCGCGAGCAGGCCGTCGGCGATCCAGTGGCCGACCGACAGCTCGAAGACGCCC
>JAUHVN010000241.1 GCA_030425055.1 Actinomycetes bacterium
GTGTGGAACGGTAGGAACAGGAGGTAGCCGACGCCGACCATCGCCGCGGCGATGATCAGGATGACGCGGGGGCTCGCCTTGCGCGAGGTGACGGCGAACAGGATCGCGCCGACGATGAGCGAGACGAGGTACAGGCCGATGATGTTCGAGCGGCCGGTCGCGTCGAGCCCGAGTCCGTACCCGAGCGAGCTGTCGGTGCCGGCGTACGTCGACAGGGGTCCCTGGGCGCCCAGCAGGCTGATGCCGATGAGGAACGCGGTCGCCTGCACCGGCCACATCTCGGGCCGGCGCAGCACCCGGATGTCGATGGCCGGATCGTCCTGACGCAACTCGAACCGCACGAACCACACGAGCGCGCCGATGCCCAGGGCCAGCAGCACCCAGACCCAGATCAGACCGGGACCGCTCAGCCGCAGCAGCGTCAGCGAACTCGTGATCAGCAGCAGTCCGAGGGCCAGGATCGCGAAACCGCCCGAGTCGAGTCTGCGGCCGGGCAGCGGCTCGGACTCGGGGACGCCGAACCAGATGACGAAGATCACCGCGGTCACCACGATCGCCGGGATCATGAGCGTGACGGTGAGGTCGCCCCCGGTCGCATCGAAGATGCGGCCCGCCGCGAGTGCACCGACGATCGCGCCGGCCTCGAGACCCACCACCAGCAGGCCCGCCGCCCGCCGCGTGAGCGAGACGCCGCGCTCCTGCTTGCGGCCGCGTTCGAAGATCAGCGCGATCTCGAGCGGCAGCCACACCACGTAGAAGCCCTGGATGGCCCACGCGATCAGGAACGTCCAGAACGTTCCGGCGAAGGCCAGCCACCACGTCGCACCCGCCGTGATCACGGTGGCGATCAGCAGGACGCGCTTGTGGCCGTACATGTCGCCGAGCTTGGCGAGCACCGGAACGACGAGCGACGACAGCAGCAGCTGCGCGGCCTCGAACCAGTTCACATCGGAGTCGTGGATGCCCAGCGCGATGACGATGTCGCTGAACAGCGGCACGTAGTAGCCCTGGAGGATCCCGCTGGTGATCTCGACGAGGATGAACCAGCCGATGAGGCCCGCGGTGATGCCGAGGGCGGTGGCGCGCAGGCGACCTGAGGCGGGAGACACGCCCGCGAGGCTACCACCGCGGACGAGCGGGGACCGTGCTCCGGGTGCTCGCCTGTGGAGGGGGCGGCGGTGGGCGCGCCGCACTAGGCTCGGTCACGCATCGCCCATCACCGCGAAGGGATGCCGACATGTCCACCGCCGAGCCGTTCATGCCCGCCCACGAACCGCCGCCGCCCACGCCCCGCGAAGAGATCGACATCGACCACCATGCGGATGTCATCTTCGACCGCGGCGTCGAGGGCGAGGAGGACGGCCCGGTCCTCGACGCCGACGCGCCGGCGCCGCCGTACCGGCGGCCGCATCCGGGCGAGACGCTCCCGCCCGAGCGGCTGCACGACGACCTCGGCGATTGACCGGCGGCCCGTGACAGACGAAGAACCGCGCGAGACGCTCACCTGGGACCTCTTCGGCGAGGCGTGCCGCACCCTGTCCCGCACGATCGCCGCCGACGGCTACGCGCCCGACGTCGTCGTCGCGATCGCACGCGGCGGGCTGCTGCCCGCCGGCGCCATCGCCTACGGGCTCGGCGTCAAGCACTGCGGCGCGATCAACGTCGAGTTCTACACGGGCATCGGAACGGTGCTCGACGAGCCGGTGGTGCTGACGCCCGCGCTCGACGTGGCGTCGCTGGCCGGATGCCGCGTGCTGCTGGTCGACGACGTCGCCGACAGCGGGCGCACGCTCGACCTCGCGGTGGGGCTGATCGCCGGCCACGCCGACGAAGTGCGCTCCGTGACGATCTACACGAAGCCGACCACGATCATCCAGCCCGACTACTCGTGGCGCGACACCGGGCGCTGGATCGACTTCCCCTGGTCGTTCCGCGGCACGGTCGCCGAGGAGGATGCCGCTCTTCCCGGGAGCGCGTGACCGATGGCGATGAGTCTCGACGAGCTCGCCGCCGCGGGCCTGATCGACGCGGGCTGGGCGGCAGCGCTCGGGCCGGTCGCCCCCGACATCGCCGCGCTCGGCGAGCGCCTGCGCGCCGAGGTGGCCGCGGGGCGCCGCTACCTGCCGGCCGGCGACCGCGTGCTCCGGGCCTTCCAGCGTCCTCTCGACGACGTGCGCGTGCTGATCGTGGGACAGGATCCGTATCCCACTCCGGGACACCCGATCGGCCTGTCGTTCGCGGTCGACGCGCACGTGCGGCCGTTGCCGCGCAGCCTCTCCAACATCTACCGCGAACTCGAGTCCGACCTCGGTCTCGCACCCGCCGCGCACGGCGACCTGTCGGCGTGGGCAGATCAGGGCGTCATGCTGCTCAACCGCGTGCTGACCGTGGCCCCGGGGGCACCGGCATCCCACCGCGGCTGGGGATGGGAGGCGGTCACCGAGCACGCGATCCGCACGCTCGTCGCGCGCGACCGGCCGCTCGTCGCGATCCTGTGGGGGAGGGATGCCGCGAATCTGCGGCCGATGCTGGGCGAGACACCGGCGGTCGAGTCGCCGCATCCGTCGCCGCTGTCGGCCTCGCGCGGCTTCTTCGGGTCGCGTCCGTTCTCGACGGCGAACGCCCTGCTCGAGCGCCAGGGCGCAGCGCCGGTCGACTGGCGCATCCCGCCCGTCGACGGCGACACGGGCGGCGACGCCTAGGCTGGGCGTCATGCTGGAGGAGGAGTACGAGAAGACCCGCCGCCGTCTGCCGCGTCATCTGCGTCCGACCGCCGAGCCCGAGCGGCCGTTCTCGTACGAGATCCGACCGGTGCGCGACGGCGACATCCCCGACATCCGCGAGATCTACAACTACTACGTGACCAACTCGGTCGTCACCTTCGACGAGAAGAAGTGGTCGGTCAAGCAGTGGCGCGAGAAGGTCGCCTACCTGCGCAAGCTCTCGATGCCGTTCCTCGTCGCCGAGTCGCCCACCGGGCAGGTGCTCGGCTACGCCTACGTGCAGCCGTGGGCAGGCAAGTCGGCGTACCGCTACACGGTCGAGAACTCGATCTACCTCGGCCAGGCCGCGGCCGGCAAGGGCCTCGGGCGAGCGCTGCTCGAGGCGCTCATCGACGCGTGCGAGCAGGCCGGCATCCGCGAACTCGTGGCCGTCATCAGCGACAAGGGCGCCGAGGCGTCCGTGGCGCTGCACGAGAAGCTCGGATTCACCGAGGTGGGGCGCATGGGCCGCGTGGGCTTCAAGTTCGGCCGCTGGCTCGGCACGATCTATCTGCAGAAGTCGCTCAAGCCGGTCAAGAAGAAGAAGGCGCTGTTCGGGCGCTGAGACCGTCGGCGTTCCATTCGCGCACGGCGTCGACGAGGTCGCGCCACGCCCCGGTGACCTCGGCGTCGCCCAGTTCGGCCCGCCGCACATCGCCTTCGCAGCGGGCGCGGATGCTCCACACGAACCGATCGGCGCCGCCGGCGGCCCCGGCCGTGGCCGCCACGCCCCACGGGCACCGCGCGATGAGCTCGGCCCACACGTCGGTCTCGTCGGGCGGGGGAGTCGCGGTCCACTCGCGACGGATGCCGGCAATACCGCCCGTGCGCGCGACGCCGACCTCGATGTCGTTGCCGGTTTCGGGCGGCGGATCAGTCTCGGGTGGTCGTGGTTCGTCCATCGTCGTCCAGCACGCCGACGCCCGCCCAGCCTGCGTGGACGGCGGCGGCCTCCTCCGATTCCTCACCGTACTCCGCCCGCGCCGTCGCCACCGTCGCGGCGGCGAACGTCGCGAAATCGGCGAGGGGCGTGAGGATGCCGCTCGTGAGCGTGCGGTACCAGACCAGTCCCGCCCGCTCCCACGCGTAGCCTCCGAGCGCGGCGGCGGCAAGGTGGAACGCGCGGTTCGGGATGCCCGAGTTGATGTGCACCCCGCCGTTGTCGTCGCGCGTGACGACGAAGTCGCGCATGTGCGCGGGCTGCGGGTCGCGGCCGAGCACCTCGTCGTCGTAGGCGGTGCCGGGAGCTGCGAGCGAGCGCAGCGCGCGTCCTTCGACGGCCGGCGTGAAGATGCCCTCGCCGATCAGCCACGTCGCCGCCGACGCGGACTGCCCGAGCGCGTGCTGCTCGGTGAGTGCGCCGAACACATCCGCGATCGACTCGTTGAGCGCGCCCGACTGCCCGCGGTACGTGAGCCCGCCGGACGCGTCGATGACGCCGTGGGCCAGTTCGTGCGCGATGACGGTGAGCGACCGCGTGAACCCCGCGAAGATCTCACCGTCACCGTCGCCGAACACCATCCGCTCGCCGTTCCAGAACGCGTTGTCGTACTCGACGCCGTAGTGCACGGTCGCCAGCAGCGGCCCGCCCGCTCCGTCGATGCCGTTGCGGGCATACGCGTCCTGGAAGAAGTCGAATGTGGCACCCAGCCCGTCGAACGCCTCGTCGGCCGAGCGATCGCCGGTGGGCGGGTCGTCCTCGCCGCGCACGCGCACGCCCGGCAGCACCTCGCGGCCTCCGGCATCCGAGATCGTGCGGTCGGGTGCCGGCACGCTCTCGGCGACGAGGGTGTC
>JAUHVN010000242.1 GCA_030425055.1 Actinomycetes bacterium
CACCGAGCGCGGCTGGGGGCGGGCGGGCGACACCGAGCGCGTCAACGAGGAGCTCGCCGCGTGGGGCGCCGGCTGGCCGTGGTTCACCCTCGGAGACCTCGACCTCGGCACCCACCTCGCGCGCACCGGCTGGCTGCGCGACGGCGCCACCGTCGGCGAGGTCGTGGCACGGCTGGCCTCGCGCTGGCCGCTCGGGGTCCGTCTGCTTCCGATGACCGATGCCGAGGTCGACACCCGCGTGACGGTGCGCGACGGCGCCGACACCCGCAACCTTCACTTCCAGGAGTGGTGGACCCGTCACCGCGCCGCCCTCGCGCCGGTCGGATTCGACAACCCCGGCATCGGCGACGCCGCGCCGTCGGCCGGAGTCGTCGAGGCGATCGCCGAGGCCGATGTCGTGCTGCTCGCACCGTCGAACCCCGTCGTCTCGATCGGGCCCATCCTCGCCGTGCCCGGCATCCGCGAAGCCGTGGTGTCGACGTCGGCCCCCGTCGTCGGGGTGTCGCCGATCATCGGCGGGGCGGTCGTGCGCGGCATGGCCGACGTGTGCCTCGCCGCGATCGGCGTCGACACCGACGCGGCGGCCGTCGCGGCCCACTACGGCGCGCGCGCCTCGGCCGGGGTGCTCGATGCGTGGCTGCTCGGCGAGGAGGATGCCGCGTCCGCTCCGGCGGTCGAGGCGGCGGGCGTCCGCGCCGTCGTCGCTCCGCTGTGGATGCGGGATGCCGCGACCGCGGCGGCGCTCGGCGAAGCCGCGCTCACCGCGGCGGGCGTCTGACGTGCCCGAGCTGGCCTGGTACGCGTGGGCGGCGCTCGGGGTGGCATCGATCATCATCGGGCTGTCGAAGACCGCGGTCCCGGGCGCCGGAACGCTCGCAGTCGCCCTGTTCGCCGCCGCGCTTCCCGCGCGGGCGTCGACCGGCACGATCCTGCTGCTGCTCATCGTCGCCGACCTCTTCGCCGTGACGATGTACCGCCGCGACGCCAACTGGCGGTCGCTGCTGCGGCTCGCGCCGGCCGTCGTCGCGGGCATCCTCGTCGGGGCCGTGTTCCTCGCCTTCGCGAACGACCTGTGGGTCAAGCGCACGATCGGGGTGATCCTGCTGGCCGTCATCGCGATCACGCTGCTGCGCCGGCGGATGGGCGCCGCCGTGTCGGACACCGGTCCGCATCGTGTCGCCGCCGCGACCTACGGCACGATCGGCGGCTTCACGACCATGGTCGCCAACGCCGCGGGCCCGGTGATGTCGATGTACTTCCTCGCCGCGCGGTTCCCGGTGAAGGAGTTCCTCGGCACCGCGGCGTGGTTCTTCGCGATCGTCAACATCGCCAAGGTGCCGTTCTCGGTCGGGATCGGCGTCATCACCCCGCAGTCGCTGCTGATCGACGTGGTGCTCGTCCCGGGCGTGGTCGTCGGCGCACTCATGGGCGGCTGGATCGCCGGCCGGATCGACCAGGTGCTGTTCGAGCGGCTGGTGATCGGCTTCACGCTGCTCGGAGCGGTGTACCTGCTGGTCAGCTGAGGCCGAGCACGGCAGACGTGCGCTCGCCGACGCCGAGCGCCGCCGCCGCGTCGAGCTGGGCGGCGGTGTCGACGTCGCGGCGCAGGGTCGAGGCATCCGCGACGTCGAGGGGAGTGCAGCCCAGGTCGACGTGCCGGGCGAACGACCCGTCGCCGAACGCCGACCGCCAGGTCACGCCGGGGGCCGCGGTCACGAGCGTCGACCCGGTGCCTTCGCCGTCGGCCACGACAGCCCGGTCGACGGATGCCGCCGCCCGCAGCGCCGCGGCCAGGTCGGCAGGGCGCAGGGCGGGGAGGTCGCCCAGCAGGGCGGCGCGCGGCATCCGCTCGCCGGCGTCGGCCGTGCCGAGCGCGACGGCACCGTCGAGGCCCGCTTCGGGCAGCGTGACGGGCGCGCCCGTGGCGCCTGCGGATGCCAGGCGCTCGCGGGTGGCGGTCTCGTCCACCCACTTCAGATGCGGGATGCCGGCCGCGTGCAGCGGAAGCGCCGCATCGTCGGTCACGACGATCACACGCTCGACCTCGGGGCACGCGGCCGCGGCGGCGATGGTGTCGAGCGCGATGGCGCGGGCGAGCGCGACCCGGTCGACGCCCGCGACCTCGAGCCGCGACTTGCCGCGTGCCGGGCCCTTGACCGGGACGACCACGGCCCAGCGTGGGCGGAACTCCACGGATCCGCCGTCGGCGGCGCCCATATCAAGCTGGATCGGGCTCCCGGCCGACGGATCCGTGGAGTTCTGCGCGGGACCGTCCGCCGTCACGCGGCGAACCGGGCGCGCAGCCGCGGCAGGATCTCGGCGCCGTAGCGACGCAGAAAGGCCTCCTGGTCGTGCCCGGGATCGTGGAAGACGAGGTGGCGGAAGCCCAGCGACACGTACCACGCGATGCGCTCGACGTGCTCGTCGGGGTCGTCCGACACGATGAACCTCGAGGCGGCGCGCTCGATCGGCAGCTCCTCGCCGAGGCGCTGCATCTCGATGGGGTCGTCGACGCCCATCTTCTCGTCGGGTGTGAGGGCGAGCGGGGCCCAGAAGCGCGTCTTCTCCTGCGCGGCGTCGAGGGTGTCGTCGAGCGAGACCTTGATCTCCATGAGGGTGTCGATGTCGTCGCGCGTGCGGCCCGCTTTGCCCAGCCCGTCGTCGAGGGCGGGCAGCAGCGTGTCGGTGTACAGCTCGCGCTTCTTGCCGCTCGTGGTGATGAACCCGTCGGCGATCCGGCCCGCGAGTCGCGTGGCGGCCGGGCCCGCGGCGCCGATGTAGATCGGCACGGGCTGGTCGAGCTTGTCGTAGATGGTGATGTTCTTCGCGGTGTAATAGGTGCCGTCGAAGTTCACCCGGTCCTCAGACCACAGCCGGCGGATGAGGCCGATCGCCTCCTTGAGCCGCTGGAAGCGCTCGGGCGGGTCGGGCCACGTGATGCCGAGGTTGGCCTCGTTGAGCGCCTCGCCCGTGCCGACCCCGAGGATCACGCGGCCGGGGTTGAGCACGCCGAGGGTCGCGAAGTCCTGCGCGATCACGGTCGGGTTGTAGCGGAAGGTCGGCGTGAGCACCGAGGTGCCGATCAGCACCTTCGAGGTGCGGGCGCCGAGCGCGCCGAGCCACGGGATGGATGCCGGGGCATGGCCGCCCTCGTGCAGCCACGGCTGCAGGTGGTCCGAGATGAAGACCGAATCGAAGCCGACCTCTTCGGCCAGCACGGCGTAGTCGAGCAGCTCGCCCGGCCCGAACTGCTCGGCCGACGCCTTGTACCCGAACCTCAGGGGGATGGTCATGGTGCTCCTCTCGTCGTGCGCGCCGGAACGGCGGCGAATTCGGATCCGTCGGCGCGAGCGAGCCGCGCCCGGAACGCGTCGACGGTGCCCGGCCACAGCAACGTGAGCCTGCCCGACCGCTCGTCGACGTACCAGTTGTGGCATCCGCCCGTGATCCAGGGGGTGGATGCCGCAGCCCGCGCGATCTCTTCGGTGTAGGTGTCCTCGGCGTCGGGGTCGACCCGCAGCACCCCGCCGACGCGTTCGCGCAGTGCGAGCGAGCGGGCGACGTACGCGGCCTGCTCCTCGATCATGAGCACCGACGACGAGTGGCCGAGTGACGCGTTCGGTCCGTTGAGCACGAACAGGTTCGGGAACCCGGTGACGACCGTCGAGCCGAACGAGGTCATGCCCTGCGACCAGTGTTCG
Organism: Actinomycetes bacterium; assembly: GCA_030425055.1. GTDB lineage: Bacteria > Actinomycetota > Actinomycetes > Actinomycetales > Microbacteriaceae > Microbacterium. The sequence continues at coordinate 3,702 of JAUHVN010000242.1, forward strand.
GCCAGACTCACGCCGTCTTCGCCGCGGACGAGTTCCGCGTACGGCTGCTGCGTCGAGGCGAAGCCGGTCGCGAGCACGAGCACGTCGGCGCGGTGCGTCGAGCCGTCGGCGGCGGTCAGGATGTCGCCGTCGACCGACGCGAGCGCCGCGGGCACGAGGTCGACGGCGTCCGACGCCACGGCGGGGTAGAACGTGTCCGACAGCAGCACCCGCTTGCACCCGAACGCGTAGTCGGGCGTGAGCGCGGCGCGCAGCGCGGGGTCGGCGACCTGCGCGCGCAGGTGGGCGACGGCATCGGCGCGTGCGGCGGCCGAGGCCGTGGCATCCCCCGATCGCGACGCGAAGCGCGCCTCGCCCTCGGAGTACAGGCGCGCGCGCAGGGCCGCGAGCTCTTCGGGGTGGTCGGCGAAGCGCGCGCGATCGTCGTCCGAGTACGCGGCGGCGCCGCGCGGCACGATCCAGGCCGGCGTGCGCTGGAAGAGCGTGACGCCGGCGGTGACACGTGCCAGTTCGGGCACGAGCTGCACGGCGCTTGCGCCGGTGCCGACCACCGCGACCCGGCGTCCTTCGAGCTCGGCGGTGTGATCCCACCGCGACGAGTGGAACAGCGGGCCGGGGAACGTCTCGAGGCCGGGGATGTCGGGGATGAGCGGCTCGGTCAGGCGGCCGCACGCGAGCACGAGAGCATCGGCGACGACCTCGCCGTGCTCGGTGCCGATGCGCCACACCGCCCCGTCTTCGTCCCACGCGGCATCGCGCATCGTGGTCGACAGCCGCAGCCGGTCGCCCAGCTGCTCGCGTTCGGCGACATCC
>JAUHVN010000243.1 GCA_030425055.1 Actinomycetes bacterium
TCTCAAGGGCTCGACCCGCACGCCGAAGGGCGCGATCGAGGTACGCGGCGCCGCGCAGCACAACCTCAAGGACATCGACGTCGACATCCCCCTCGGAGTGCTGACCGTCGTCACCGGGGTCGCGGGATCGGGCAAGTCGTCGCTCATCCACGGCAACGTGCCCGCGTTCGACGACGTCGTGGTCGTCGACCAGTCGCCGATCAAGGGGTCGCGCCGATCGAGCCCCGCGACCTACACGGGAGTGCTCGACGCCGTGCGCGCGGCGTTCGCGAAGGCCAACGGCGTCAAGCCGGGGCTGTTCAGCGCCAACTCCGAGGGTGCGTGCCCGGCCTGCAAGGGGCTCGGCGTCATCATCACAAACCTCGGGTTCACGCAGTCGGTCGAGACCCGCTGCGAGCTGTGCGAGGGATCGGGGTTCAGCGACGAGGTGCTCGAGTACCTGCTCGACGGCAAGAACATCGCCGAGGTGCTCGCGATGTCGGCGGCCGAGGCATCCGAGTTCATCACCCACAAGCAGGCGACCGCGACGCTGCGGCGCATGGTCGACGTCGGCATCGGCTACATCACGCTGGGTCAGGCGCTCAACACCCTGTCGGGCGGCGAGCGGCAGCGGCTCAAGCTCGCGATCTCGATGGCCAAGAAGGGCGCGGTCTACGTGCTGGACGAGCCGACGACGGGTCTGCACCTCGCCGACGTCGACAACATGCTCGGCATGCTCGACCGCCTGGTCGACGCGGGCAACAGCGTGATCGTCATCGAGCACCACCAGGCCGTCATGGCCCACGCCGACTGGATCATCGACCTCGGCCCGGGCGCGGGCCGCGACGGGGGCGAGGTCGTGTTCGAGGGGACGCCGGCCGCCCTGGTGGCATCCGCCGAGACGCTCACCGCGCAGCACCTGCGGGAGTACGTCCGCGCCGAGTGAGACCAGAGCGGATGCCGCGTCAGCGGCCGGGCTCGTAGAGGTGGCGGCCGCCGTGGCCGACGACCTTGACGACGATGCCGCGGCGATGCAGTTCCGCGACCGTGCGGGTCTCCTCGTCGATGCTGCGGCCCAGGGCGTGCACGTTGGCCACGACCAGCACGTCGCCGCGCGCGAGCGTGCCGAACAGGCGCACGAGCCGCTGCTCCCACGACTCGAGCGTCTCGGGCGCGGGGTGGCGGAACCCCTCGATGGGCACGCCGAAGCGCGTCAGGTCGTCACGCTGCTGGACCACCGACGGCATGTCGTCGCGGCTGATCACGAGGCCCACGAGGCGCGAGCCCGTCGGCCGGGCCAGCCACCAGTCACGGTCGCGCTGCAGCTCGGTGAAGCACTTGGGGCACTCCGCCGCCGGATGCGGCAGCGTGAGGGGGCTGGTGTCGTCGGCCACCTCATGGTCGTGGGCGTGGTCGATCGCGGCATCCGTCTCGGTGCTGTCGGCCATCACGCGCTCCTTCGTCGGTGTCCATTGTCGCCGACGCGGGGCATCCGTGGTGACCGTCGCCGTGTTCAGGCACCGTCCTCTCCCTCGAGCCGCAGCTCGACGCTGAGCTGGTCGGCGTCGAGCTCGGCGAGCATGTGACGCAGGGTCGGCGTGCTGTACGCACCGCCCGACGACAGCTCGAGCAGGCGCGCACGCATCGCCTCGATGATCCGCAGCCGCAGTTCGAGGCGGTCGCGTGCGGCGGTCGAGGTGTCGTCGTCGGGGGGATCGGTGAGTCGTCCGCTCGCCGCGTGCACGAGCTCGTCGGGGAACGGCTCGCCGTCGCGGCGGCGCAGCGCTGGGTCGGCCAGCGCGGCGACGGCGGCAGCGCGCAGCTCGTCGTCGATCTGCGCCTGCTCGTCGGCGCTGATCGTGTCGCCGCCGACACGACGAAGCCTGAGCCGGCGCACGAGCCAGGGCAGCGTGAGGCCCTGGATCACCAGACTGCCGACGGCCACGAGGAAGGCCACGAGCACGAGGAGGGCGCGTTCGGGGGTCTCGCGGGGCAGCGTCTGCGCCGCGGCGAGCGTCACGACGCCGCGAAGCCCCGCCCACACCAGCACGGCACCCTGCCGCCAGCCCAGCGGCGAGGCCCGGTAATAGTCGAGGTCGGCGAGTCGGCGGGCGAGGAACTCGCGCATCCGGGCGATGCGGCCCTGCGTCGCCGCGGCCGCGCGGGCCGTGGCATCCGTTCGCCGTCGTCGACGTGTGGGGGGATCCGACTCGATCTCGTCGAGCCGCGCACCGATCTCGTCGAGTCGCCGTCGGCGCTGCTCGCGGGCGCGCCTGCTCTGCAGCCACACGAGGAAGCTCACCCATCCGATGCGCACGACCAGGGCGATGCCGAGCGCGCTCGCGGCGAGCACCGCGGCCCAGCCGCGCCCGCCGTGATCCGTGTAGTTCTCGTCGACGATGTCCTTGAGCTCGAGCCCCATCACGAGGAACACCCCGCCCTCGAGCAGCAGCTCGATGGTGCGCCAGTTCGCGTCGTCCGACAGGCGCTGCTCGGGTGTGAATCGGCGGGCGGCGCCCTGCCCGGTGACGATGCCCGCGACCACTGCGGCGACCAGGCCCGACCCGCCCAGCTGCTCGGTGGGCAGATAGGCCACGAACGGCACGATGAACCCGAGGGCCGAGTTCGCGGCGGGCTGGTGCACGTGGGCGCGCAGGCGCAGGTTGAGGTAGCCGACGAGCCAGCCGATCGCGACGGCGACCAGCACGCCCCACACGAACGCGACGAAGAGATTGGGCTGCCGTCCGTCGGCGTTCGAGGCGAAGACGGCCGACGACGCGATCATGACCCGCAGCACGACGAGCGACGTCGCATCGTTGAGCAGGCTCTCGCCCTCGAGGATCGTCACGATGCGCTGCGAGATGCCGAGCCGCTTGACGATCGAGGTCGCGACCGCATCGGTGGGGCTCAGGATCGCCCCCAGGGCGATCGCGAGCAGGAAGTCGATGCCCGGCACGAGGGCATAGAAGAAGAGACCGAGCACGACCGAGCTGATGAGGACCAGCAGCACCGACAGCCCGGCGATCGGGCGGAAGTCCCGGCGGAACTCGATCGCGGGCAGCCGCACCGCGGCGGCGTACAGCAACGGAGGCAGCACGCCGACGAGAATGAACTCGGGATCGACCTCGAACTCGGGCACGAAAGGCAGCAGGCTCACGCCGATGCCGAGCACGACCAGGATGAGCGGCCCGGCGATGCGCACTTTGGGCGCGAGCGCCGACGCTGCGACGATCGCGATGACCCCGAGCAGGACAGCGATGAGCTGGTCCATCACACGACGCCCAGTCGCCGCACCGCCTCGCGCTCCGCGTCGAGCTCGGCGACGGATGCCTCGAACCGGGCGCGTCCGCGGTGGTCGAGGTCGAGGCCCTCGACGACGCGGTACCCGGTGCCGTCCGACGTGACGGGGTAGGAGCAGACGAGTCCTTCGGGCACGCCGTATTCGCCGCGCGAGACGACGGCGGCCGACGTCCAGCGGCCCGTCGTGCCGGCGCGCTCGTCGCGCACGTGGCTGATGGCGGCGTTCGCGGCCGACGCGACCGACGACGAGCCGCGCACCTCGATGATCTCGGCACCGCGTCGCGCCACCCGTGGCACGAACTCGTCGTCGAGCCAGCGCTCGGCGGCATCGTCGTCGCCGTGCAGTTCGACGAGCAGGTCGAGCACCGGTCGGCCCCGCACCGTGGCGTGGGCGACGTCGGGGAACTGCGTCGCGGAATGGTTGCCCCAGATCGCGACGCCGTCGATCTCGCCGGCGCCGACCTCGAGCGCGGCGGCGAGCTGGCCGATCGCGCGATCGTGGTCGAGCCGCGTGAGAGCGGTGAACCGGTCGGCGGGCACGTCGGGGGCCGCCGACGCTGCGGCGATCAGCGCGTTGGTGTTCGCGGGGTTGCCGACGACGACCACGCGGACATCGGATGCCGCCGCCGCGGCGATCGCGGCGCCCTGCGGGCCGAAGATCCCGGCGTTGGCGGCGAGCAGGTCGGCGCGCTCCATGCCCGGGCCGCGGGGCCTCGCGCCGACCAGCATCCCGACCTGGCAGCCGTCGAAGCCGACGCGCGGGTCGTCGGTGACCTCGACGCCGGCCAGCAATGGGAAGGCGCAGTCCTGCAGTTCGAGCGCGGCGCCCTCGGCCGCCCGCATCCCCTGGGGGATCTCGAGCAGCCGCAGCCGCACGCGCTCGTCGGGGCCGAGCATCGCGCCGGACGCGATGCGGAACAGGAGCGCGTACCCGATCTGGCCGCCCGCTCCGGTGACGGTCACGGTGGTCGCCATGCCCCCGAGCCTATGCCCATGCCGGCATCCCGCAGAGGGTCGCGCAGTGCCAGGGCCAGGTTCGACCGCGCCGAATCGAGGGTCGGTGCTCCGCGCATGCGCGATTCGCCGCGGTCGAACGAAACGGTCGGTGGGGGGTGCCGGCCGGCGGACGCGGTGCATACCCGTTCGCGCGGCCGCGCGCAAGCGGCGCTGTGCCTCCCGGGCGGTGCCGAGGCTGCGGGGTAGCG
>JAUHVN010000244.1 GCA_030425055.1 Actinomycetes bacterium
CCGAGGAGCCACCATGACCACCGCCACCGCAACCACCGCCCTCGCTGCGACCCGCAGCGCCGACACCTCGCGCGCCGCCGCCACCCTGTGGGCCGGCATCGGCTACGTCGTCCTGTTCGTCGCGGCCATCGCCGCCAACTTCGGCGTCGTGACGTCGATCACCGCCGCCGGCGACTCCGCGGCGATGGTCGCCGCGATCGCCGCCGACCCCTCCGCCTTCCGCCTCGCCGTGCTCGCGTTCGGTGTGATCTTCGTGCTCGATGTCGTGATCGCGTGGGGCCTGCACGTGCTGCTGCGCCCGACCGGCGAGATGCGCTCGCTGCTCGCGGCCTGGATGCGGCTGACCTACACGGTGCTGCTCGGCGTCGCCGTCGGCCTCATGCACCTCGCCGGCCAGGTCGCCACGGGCGCGCTGACGGTGACGGATGCCGCGGGCACGACCGCGCTGCTCATGGCCGGCTTCGACATCACGTGGATCGTCGGCCTCGCCGCGTTCGGCGTGCACCTGCTGGTGATCGGGTGGATCCTCATCCGGTCGCACGTCGCCCCGCGCGTCCTCGGCATCGGCCTCATGATCGCCGGCGCCGCCTACATCGCCGACACCGTCGCCCACGTGCTGGTCGCCGACTACGCGGCCATCGCCGACGTCATGCTCGCGCTCGTGGCCGTGCCCTCGATGCTCGCCGAGCTGGGGCTCACGGTGTGGCTGTTCATCGCCGCACGCCGTCTTCAGACCGGCCGCACCACGCCGCGACAGGCCGTGCTCGCCGCCTGACCGGCATCGACAAGCCCGCCGACCGGCCCCGCGCCCGTCGGCGGGGCTTATCGTGGCGGCATGAGCGCACGCGAGTACGACGTCATCGTCATCGGAGCGGGGGCCGTCGGCGAGAACGTCGCCGACTACGCCCACAAGGGCGGGCTGTCGACGGTCATCGTCGAAGCCGAACTGGTCGGCGGGGAGTGCTCGTACTGGGCCTGCATGCCGTCGAAGGCGCTGCTGCGCAGCGACGCCGCCCTGCGGGCCGCCCGGGCGGTCGACGGCGCGAAGCAGGCGGTGACCGGCGAGGTCGACGTCGAGGGGGCGTTCCGCCGCCGCGACCGCATCGCCCACGAGTGGAACGACCGGTCGCAGGTCGACTGGCTGGACGGAGCGGACATCGACCTGGTGCGCGGCCACGGCCGCCTGACGGGCCGCAACGCGGTCACCGTCGAGACCTCCGACGGCCCCGTCGAGCTCACGGCACGTCACGCCGTCGTCGTCTCGACCGGATCGGCGGCGCTGCTGCCCCACATCCCGGGCCTGCGCGACGTGTCGCCGTGGACGAGCCGGGATGCCACGAGCGCGAAGAGCGCACCGCAGAGCCTGGCGATCATCGGCGGCGGCGTGGTCGGCGCCGAGATGGCGACCGCCTACGCGAGCTTCGGCACGGCCGTGACGGTGATCGCCCGCTCGGCGCTGCTCGGCGGCCTCGAGCCGTTCGCGGGTGAAGCCGTGCAGGCATCCCTCGAAGAGTCGGGCGCGACGGTGCTGACCGGAGTGGAGACCACCGCCGCACGCCGCGTCGACGGCGTCGTCGAGCTCGATCTGTCGGACGGCCGCACGATCACCGCCGACGAGGTGCTCGTCGCCGTCGGGCGCACGCCGCGCACCGGCGACCTCGGCCTCGAGACGGTCGGCCTCACGCCGGGCGACTGGCTCGACGTCGACGACACCCTTCTCGTGCGCGGCACCGACTGGCTGTATGCGACGGGCGACGTCAACCACCGCGCCCTGCTGACGCACCAGGGCAAGTACCAGGCCCGCGCCGCCGGCGCGGCCATCGCCGCACGCGCGGCCGGTGGCACCGTCGACGACGCCCCGTGGGGTGCCGACGTCGCGACCGCCGACCACGACCACGTGCCCCAGGTGACCTTCACCGACCCCGAGGTCGCGTCGGTCGGGCTCACCGAGGCGGCCGCGCGCAGGGCCGGACGCAGCGTCCGCGTGCTCGACTACGACCTGTCGTGGATCGCGGGCGCGACCACCCTCGCCGACGATTACACCGGGCAGGCGCGCGCGATCGTCGACGCCGACCGCGGCGTGCTCATCGGCGCGACGTTCGTCGGCGCCGGCGTCGGTGAGCTGCTGCATGCCGCGACCATCGCGATCGTCGGCGAAGTGCCGCTCGACCGCCTGTGGCACGCGGTGCCGTCGTACCCGACGCTCAGCGAGGTGTGGCTGCGGTGGCTCGAGGAGTACCGCGGCTGACGCGGGACGCGCGACGCGGGCTGCGACCCGAAGCAAGGTCGACGAACCAGGCCGTCACGACCGCTTGCGCTTCAACGACTGCCACACGACGCGCAGCGGCCGAGTGAGGCGCCAGCTCTCCGAGTCGACCAGCGCCGCCAGCTGCGCGGGGACGGGCTCGAGCAGCACGCGATCGGTCACGGCCTGGCCGAGCCGCTCGTAGTCGCCTCGGATGCGGTCGGCGGTCTCGTCGTCGGCGTCGAAGAGCGCCCGAAGCCGCGGATCGGACACCTCGCCGACAGCGAGCACCCCCAGCCCGTACGAGTGGGCGAACGAGAACGACGGATGCTGCGCCGACAGCTCCTCCCACACCCGCCAGACCCCGAATCCGCGCTCGGTGACGGCGATGTCGTGGAACAGGATCACACCGCCGTCGCGCACCGATGAGCGCCACATCGTGACGTCTTCGAGCACGTCGTCGTAGAAGTGACGTCCGTCGATGTGCAGCAGATCGACGGAGGCATCCGCGATCTCGGAGCGCACGTCGGCGAAGTAGCCGCGCCGCAGCCGCACCGAATCGGGATAGTCGCGCGCCGCGATCTCGGCGACCCTGCCGTACACCTCATCGCCGTAGAAGCCGATGTGCTCGTCGCCCTCCCAGCTGTCGACGGCGTCGATGTTCGTCCCGAGTTCGAGCCGCTTGGCGGCTTCGGCGAACACGAACGTCGAGAAGCCGTTGTGCGAGCCGAGCTCGGCGATCGACCGCGGGCCGAGCACGTCCATGAGCCAGAACGCGAACGGTGCATGACCCGCCCACGCTGTCTCGGGGAAGTGCGCCGGCTGCCAATACGACACCGGCGACATCCAGAACGGCCATTCCCGCGCGGTCATCAGTGGAAGAAGTGCCTCTCACCGGTGAAGAACATCGTCACGCCCGCCTCGCGCGCCGCGTCGATGACCTCGTCGTCGCGCACCGATCCGCCGGGCTGGATGATCGTCGAGATCCCGGCGTCGATGAGCACCTGAGGGCCGTCGGCGAACGGGAAGAACGCATCGGATGCCGCGACCGACCCGGCCGCGCGGTTGCCGGCCCGCTCGACGGCGAGACGGCACGAGTCGACGCGGTTGACCTGACCCATGCCGATGCCGACGGTCGCCGACGCCTGCGACAGCACGATCGCGTTGGACTTGACGGCGCGGCACGCCTTCCACGCGAAGATGAGGTTCGTCATGTCCTCGGGCGCGGGCCGCTCACCCGACATCAGCTGCCAGTCGGTCGCCACCGAGTCGATGTCGGCCGGGAAGCGGTCGGCGTCCTGCAGCAGCAGGCCGCCCGACACCAGGCGCACGTCCATGCGCTCCTGCTGCCAGTCGTCGGGAAGCTTCATGACGCGCAGGTTCCGCTTGAGCTTGAAGACCTCGAGCGCTTCGGGCTCGAAGTCGGGCGCGACGATCACCTCCGTGAAGATGTCGCGCAGGTTCTCGGCCATCTTGAGCGTGACCGTGCGGTTCGCGGCGATCACGCCGCCGAACGCCGACACCGGATCGCATTCGTGCGCGCGCAGGTGCGCGCTGGCGATGGGGTCGAGGGCGCTCGGGGCTCCGACCGCGATGCCGCACGGATTGGCGTGCTTGATGATCGCCACCGCCGGCTTGACCATGTCGAAGGCCGCTCGCACCGCGGCATCCGCGTCGACGTAGTTGTTGTACGACATGTCGCGGCCCTGCAGCTGGGTCGCCTGCGCGATGCCGTGCCCGCCCACGGTCGTGTAGATCGCGGCGCGCTGGTGGGAGTTCTCGCCGTACCGCAGCGTCGCGAGGCGCTCGGCCTTGATCGTGAGGTGCTCGGGCAGGTCCTCCTCGGCGAGGCTCTCCTCCGAGAACCACGTCGCGACGGCACGGTCGTACGCGGCGGTGTGGGCGAAGGCGCGCGCGGCGAGCTCGCGGCGCTGCGTGAGGGTCGTGCCGCCCGAGCCCAGCGACTCGATGACGGCGGGGTACGACTCGGGCGAGACGACGATCGCGACGTTGGCGAAGTTCTTCGCGGAGGCGCGCACCATCGCGGGTCCGCCGATGTCGATCTGCTCGACCACGGCGTCACCGACCGCGCCCGACGCGACGGTCTCCACGAACGGGTAGAGGTTGACGACCACGAGCTCGAACGGCTGGATGCCGAGCTCGGCGAGCTGCTGCTCGTGGTCCTCGAGGCGCAGGTCGGCGAGCAGACCCGCGTGCACGCTCGGGTGCAGCGTC
>JAUHVN010000245.1 GCA_030425055.1 Actinomycetes bacterium
CGCGGCGCTGGATGACCGCGAGCACCGGCAGCAGGATCACCGCGATGATCGTGAGCCGCCAGTCGATCAGCAGCATCGCCACCAGCGACGCGACGACGGTGACGACGTTGCCGAGGATGCTGGTGAGCGTGTTGGTGAGCACGCCCGCAACCCCGCCGACGTCGTTCTGCAGGCGCGACTGGATGACGCCGGTCTTGGTGCGCGTGAAGAAGCCGAGCTCCATGCGCTGCAGGTGCGAGAACAGCTTCATGCGCAGATCGCCCGTGATGCGGTTGCCGACCGACGACGTGAGCCAGGTCTGCAGCACGTTGAGGCCCGACGAGACGACGAACAGCGCGATCATGACGATCACGAGCTCGGTCAGCAGCGCGAGCTGCGGGCCGCCCTCGGGCGGGAAGAGCGCGTCGTCGAAGATGCGCTCGATGATGAGGGCGGGGATGACGGCGAGGGCGGATGCCGCGATGACGAGCAGGGCGGTCAGCACCAGCCGGCCGGCGTAGGGGCGGAACAGCGCGACGACGCGACGCCCGAGATCGGGCACGTGGGGTGCCGCGGCGTTCTGCGCGCGCTGCGCCTTCGCGTCCATGACCGCCCCGCCCGGGCGACCGCCTCTGAATCCCATGCTCATGGATTGCATGTAAACATACAAGTAATTTCCGGTCAAGCGGAGGTCATCGCGATCGACGCGTCGCCGCCCGATTTCCACGATCGGGGAATGCGATGTCCGTCGTGCCGGTTACGCTGAGAGCTTCCCCGCTCTCGACCTCGCCCACGACGCGAGGGCCGACGGCGTTCCGACAGTCGAGGAGACGACGCATGACCGCCGCCGGCACCGCCCCCTCCACGGGTGAGATCCGCTCCCAGGCACCCGTGGCGCTGCGCCCCGAGGACAGCCGCATCATCTGGCTGCTGCTCGCGGCCGCGTTCGTCACGATCCTCAACGAGACGACGATGGGCGTGGCGATCCCGCACCTCATCGACGACCTCGGCATCACCGCGCTCGCCGCGCAGTGGCTCACGACCGCCTTCATGCTCACGATGGCCGTCGTGATCCCGATCACGGGCTTCCTGCTGCGCCGCTTCACGACGCGCGCCATGTTCATCGCCGCGATGTCGCTGTTCTCATTGGGCACGCTGCTGGCTCTGGTGGCACCCGGGTTCGAGATGCTGCTGGTCGCCCGCGTCGTGCAGGCATCCGGCACCGCGATCATGATGCCGCTGCTGATGACGACGCTCATGACGCTCGTGCCGCCGAAGATCCGCGGCCGCATGATGGGCCGCGTCAGCGTCGTGATCTCGCTCGCCCCCGCGATCGGACCGACGCTCTCGGGCTTCCTGCTCGACACGGTCGGCTGGCGCGCGATCTTCGGCGTCGTGCTGCCGATCGCGCTCGTCGCCCTCGCCGTCGGCGCGCGGTGGATCCACAACCTCGGCGAGACCACGCGTGCCCCGATCGACGTTCTCTCGGTGATCCTGTCGGCCTTCGGCTTCGGCGGACTCGTGTACGGCCTCAGCCAGATCGGCGGCGCCGCCAGCCACGGCACCACCGCGGCCGAGGAAGCCGCCGGGACAGTCTCGACGGTGTCGCTCATCGTGTCGCTCAGCGTCGCCGTCGTCGCACTGGCGCTGTTCGTGTGGCGCCAGCTGCGGCTGCAGAGGGTCGACGACGCGCTGCTCGACCTGCGCGTCTTCCGCTCGGCGAACTTCTCGCTGGCGATCGGTCAGATGGCCCTGCTGTCGATCGCGTTCTTCGGCGTCATCACCGTCGTGCCGCTCTACATGCAGCGCGTGCTCCAGGTATCGGCCCTCGAGACGGGCCTCGTGGTGCTGCCGGGGGCCCTCGTCATGGGCCTCGCGGGCCCGTTCATCGGTCGCATCTACGACCGCTGGGGAACCCGCGTGCTGCTCGTGCCGGGCACGATCATCGCCATCGCGCTGCTGTGGGTCTACACGACCTTCGACGAGACGACCTCGGTGTGGGCGATCGCGATCACCCAGACGGTGCTCTCGCTGGGACTCGCCCTGTCGTTCACGCCGCTGTTCACCGCATCGCTCGCCTCGCTCGAGCCGCGGTTCTACTCGTACGGCTCGGCCGTGCTCGGAACGGTGCAGCAGGTCGCCGGCGCAGCCGGTATCGCCCTGCTGGTCACGATCTTCTCGGGTGTCGCCGCGAACGAGGCGGCGGCCGGAGCCGACGAGATCGCCGCCGAGGCCGCGGGCGCGCACGCCGCGTTCCTCGTCGCCGCGATCGTCGCGCTGCCGCTGCTGATCGGCGCGTTCCTGGTGCGCAAGCCCGCCGACGAGATCGGTGAGAGGATGCCCGCCCACTGAGGCGGTCGTCCCGGATGGCTCAGAGGGGCGTGCCGCCGGTCTGACACACCGGACAGTACTGGGCGCCCGCCTTCGATCCGGGCAGGTCGAGCACCTCTCCCCCGCACACCGGGCACGTCTGACCGACGCGGCCGTGCACGCGCATGGCCGCCACCTTCGCGGCCTTCTGCTGCGAGAGCGGGATGCCGCGGCGTGAGGCTGCGGCATCCCGCATCACCCCGGTGATCGAGGCGAGCAGACGCGAACGCTCAGCGTCGTCGAGCGTGTTGGCGTGGGCGATCGGCGACAGCCGCGCCACGTGCAGGATCTCGTCGGAGTAGGCGTTCCCGATGCCCGCGATGCTCTCCTGCTCCTGCAGCAGCGCCTTGAGCTGCTTGCGCCGGCCGAAGGCGCGCGCAGCGAAGGCTCCCGCGTCGAAGTCCGGGTCCAGGGGATCGGGCCCCAGTGCCGCGATCGCCGGCACTTCGCGCGGATCGTCGACGACGTGCAGACCGAGCGAGAGCCAGTCCCCGCCGTCCGTGAACTGCAGCACCGCGCCGGAGAGGTCGAACGTCGCGATGACGGGGGCGTCATCGGGTGCGGCATCCCCGTCCCACCGCGCCCAGCCGGCGCGGCCGAACGTCACCACCAGGTGGCCGGCGTCCGTCCCGATGTCGACGTGCTTGCCGAACCGGCGCACCCCGTCGATGCGCGCACCGACGAGGGTCGAGAGCGGCCGGTCGCGCGTCTTCTGAGCGCGGAACTCGGCCACATCGACCGCCTCCACCGTGCGCGTCGTCGCACTCTCGTCGAGGAACTCTGCGAGGGCCTGCACCTCGGGCGACTCGGGCATGCCGCCATCCTGCCACCGGGCGCCGACGTGCGGGCGTCATGCGCTTTGTCAACCCCCGGGGTCAGTCGCGGCGGCGTGCGTAGCGTCGAGACCATGACGGATCTCAACGGGAAGACGGTCGCGTTCCTCGCGACGAACGGTTTCGAAGACAGCGAGCTCACCTCACCGTGGAGGGCGGTGACGGATGCCGGCGCGACAGCGGTCCTGCTTTCACCCACCGCCGGCTCGATCATCGGCAAGAACGGACACGAGCAGGACGTCGATGCCGCGATCGGCGGCGCGGACGCCGGCGAATACGACGCGCTGGTGCTGCCGGGCGGCGTGGTCAACGCTGATCACCTGCGGATGGACCCCGACGCGGTCGAGTTCACGCGCGCGTTCTTCGCGCAGCACAAGCCGGTCGCCGCGATCTGCCACGCGGCCTGGACTCTCATCGAGGCCGGGGTGGTCGACGGGCGCACCCTGACCAGCTATCCGAGCCTGAAGACCGACCTGCGCAACGCCGGAGCCACGTGGGTCGACGAAGAGGTCGTCGTCGACGAGGGCCTCGTGTCGAGCCGCACCCCCGACGATCTGCCCGCGTTCAACGCGAAGGTCGTCGAGGAGATCGCCGAGGGAGCCCACGCCGGCCAGACGGTGTGAGGCTGCCGGCCGCGGCTATGCCGCGACCGGCGGGTGGAATCTGCCGATCTCGACACCGTGGTGCCACCGACGCACGCGTCCGTCGTCGCCGACCGTGACAGCCGACCGGATGCCGGACGTGCGCGTCCACGCGACATCGTCGGGACCGCTGATCACCGCCGTGGTCGCCCACACATCGGCGAGCGTCAGCCCGGCGGCGACGACCGTCGCAGCGGCGATGCCCCGCGCCGGCATCCCGGTACGCGGATCGACGATGTGCGCACCGCGCTCGGCGACCCCCGACGTCGCGACCGCTCCGTCGGCGAGTTCGAGAGTGGCCGCCAACCGGTCCGGGCGACGGGGGTCGGCGATGCCCACGCGCCATGTCCAGTCGCTGTCGTCGGCGGTGAACACCTGCACGTCTCCGCCGGCGTTGATGCCGACCGCCTCGGCGCCGCGCTCGAGAAGCGGCGCGAGGTGCCGCCGCGCCGCCCGCTCGACGGCCCAGCCTTTGACGTAGCCGCTCGGGTCGAATCGGCGGTTCCACCATGCCGAGAAGCGGCCGTCGGTCACCGACTCGAGGTCGACGCACGCCGACGCGACCGCACGGACCTCGCCGCCGGCGTCATCGAGGTCGAGGCGGCCGTCGGCGATCCGCGACACCTGCGAGTCCGCGCGGTACGGCGAGAA
>JAUHVN010000246.1 GCA_030425055.1 Actinomycetes bacterium
ACGTACGGGTCGACCGCACAGGCCCGCGACGAGACGGCCCGCGTCGCGCGACTGCACGAGCGCGTCACGGGGACGTACACCGGCGGATCGGGCGGCGAGCGGCGCTACTCGGCCGCCGACGCCGATCTCGTCGAGTGGGTGCACCTCGCCTTCACCGATTCGTTCCTGGCCTGCCACCGCCACTGGGGCACGGCGATCCCGGGCGGTGCCGACGCGTACGTCGCCGACTGGGCGACCGCGGGGCGCCTCATGCACGTCGCCGACCCGCCCCTCTCGGCCGACGATCTGACCGTTCGGCTCGACGGCTTCGTCGACCGTGGCGAGCTGCGCGGCGACGACCGCGTGGCCGACGTCGTGCGGTTCCTGCGCCGACCGCCGTGGCCCGGCGCCATGGGCCTCGCGTACCGCGGTCTGTTCGCCGCGGCGGTCGCGACCATCCCGGTGCGATATCGACGGATGCTGGGCCTGCGGCGCCTTCCCCTGCCCGTGATCACGACCACCCGGCTCGTGCTGGCGCTCGCCGAGCGCGCGCTCAGCTCGGGCGGACCGCGCGCCAACGATCGCGCGCGCGTGCGGCTGCGGCGCCTCGGCGTGTGAGCACCACCGTGTCCCATATCCGGTCGGTTGCGGGGGCCCACATGAACGAGAAGTGGGACACGGGCCACCGGAGGTGGGACACGGATGCCGCGTGGGTCAGTGCAGGGTGTCGAGCACCTCGACCAGCAGCTCGTACGAGGTCAGCGGGCTGATGATCGCGAACCGCAGCACCGGCTCGCCGGCGTGCGAGCTGGGCACGACGAACGCGAGCTGCTCGCGCAGCAGCGTGTCGGACCACGCCTGGTAGTCGGCCATCGTCCAGCCGTCGCGGCGGAAGACGACCACCGACAGCTGCGGCTGCCGCACGAGCGACAGGCCGTCGCGCGCCTCGATCTCGTCGGCGATGCGACGAGCGAGGTCGATGCCGTGCGCGATGGCGGCGCGGTACTGGTCGGTGCCGTGCGCGGCGAGCGAGAACCACAGCGGCAGACCCCGCGCGCGACGCGTCAGCTGCACCGCGAGATCGGACGGGTTCCAGTCGGGCGAATCGGTGAGGGTGTCGAGGTACTCGGCCTTCTGGGTGTGCGCCAGACGTGCGGCATCCGGATCGCGATAGATGAGCGCGCACGCGTCGAACGGCGCGAAGAGCCACTTGTGCGGGTCGACGATGACCGAGTCGGCGCGCTCGACGCCCGCGAAGGCGGGCCGCATGCTCTGGACGAGCATCGCCGCGAGGCCGTACGCCCCGTCGATGTGCAGCCACACGCCCCGCGAGGTCACCGCGTCGGCGATCGAGGCGATGTCGTCGACGATGCCGAAGTTCGTGGTGCCGCCGGTGGCGACCACGGCGAACACCGCATCGCCGTGCTCGTCGAGAGCGCGCGCGACGGCGTCGCCGTGCAGGCGGCCGTCCTCGCCGGGCGCGGCCGGGGCGACGTCGACGTCCATGATCTCGGCGGCCGACGCGATCGACGAGTGCGCCTCGGCGCTGCACACGACGACCCAGCGCTCGGGGTCGGGGCGGCCCTCGGCGCGGCGACGGCGGCGGGCGACGTCGCGCGCCGTGACGAGCGCCGACAGATTGCCGATCGTGCCGCCCTGCACGAACACACCTCCGCTGCCCGGGGGCAGGCCGAACTCGCCCGCGAGCCAGTGCAGCACCTCGTTCTCGGCGAACACCGCACCGGCGCCCTCGAGCCACGAGCCGCCGTAGATCGACGAGGCCGACACGACGAGGTCGAAGGCGCTGGCCGCCTTGGTCGGTGCCGACGGGATGAACGACAGGTAGCCGGGGTGATCGGTCGACAGGCACGTCGGGGCGAGCACGTCCTCGAACAGCGCGATCGCCCGGTCGGACCCCATGCCCTCGGGCGAGATCGATCCGGATGCCGACTCGGCGAGCTCGATCATCGTCTGCGGCAGGTCCAGCGGCACGTCCTCGTAGATGACGCGCTTGCGGGCGTAGTCGATGACGCCGTCGACGGTCGCGCGGGTCTGCGGCGTCAGCGCGTGCATCCCGGTGGGTGAATCGGACACGGATGCCTCCAGGAACGAGGAAACAGGGGCGCCCGAAGTCTACGGCCCCGGGTCACAGTGCCAGGAGGCGCTCGGTGTCGCCGAACACCTCCAGTCCCGCGCAGTCGGCGACGCCCTCGAGCAGCACGCGGCCGTCGCGGTCGGTGTGACGGAAGGCGACACGCGCGTCGAGGGTCTCTTCGACCCGCTGGTGCATCGCCGTGCGCAGCGGCGCGTGCAGCAGACCGCCGCGCACGCGCTCGGCGTCGAGGTCGAGCATGCCGTCCGGTCCGCTCACGCTCCATCTGACGTGGGTGTCGGTGATCTCGAGCCGCGTCTCGGTCGACCGGTTGTACGTCGTCCACTTGTGCAGGCGCCCGCCGTGACGGAACCCGATGATCGAACCGCGGAAGCTTCCGCCCAGCCACGGGATGATCGCGACCGACGCGATGAGCGAAGCATCCATCCCCTCACCGGTCGTCGCGTCGATGTGGTTGCTCGCAAGCCATACATACCGCGACGGGAATGCACGACCCCAGTCCTTCTCGATGTAGCCGAGGCCGCCGTCGAAGTCGACGGTGGCCCCTTCCACCTCGAGCGTCCCCGCCAGCCCGTGCCCGAACGACACGATGCCGTGGAAGCACTCCATGAACGGCACGAGGCCGTACCAGCCCATGATGCCCGGCTCGCGGGCCGTCACCGGCCACGGCTGCAGCGGCGACGTGAACTCCACCCGGCCCCGCAGCTGCGGCAGCTCGAGGTCGGCGCCCGACCCCGAGAACCGGTTCGGACCGACACGCACCTCGAACCCGCGATCGGATGCCTCGAACTCGGCCGGGTCGAACCGGTGGTACCACGACCGCCCGGTCAGCCCGTCGAGCACCTGGACGAACGCCTCGTCGTCCGCGCTCGCTCCGCGGTCGAGACCCTGGAAGATGCCGGGGATCACCGCCCACCGCTGCGCGCGATCGGCCGACACGAGCTTGACGTACCAGCCCTCGAAGAACCCGCGTGCGACCCCGTCGCCGTGGAAGGCCTCGGGATGCCGCACACCGCGCAGCCACGCCGCCGGAGACCGCACGAGATCGGCCTACGGCTCGACGATGCCGAAGGCGGGATCCCCCGGGTCGAGCACCGAGAACAGGTCGGCGAGCGCCGAGAAGTCGCCCTCGACCTCGATGCCGTCGGTCGACGTGTCGCCGGCCGCGAGCTGGAGCAGCCGCTGCTTCGTGAGGCGGATCGTCAGGTCGGCGCCGTCGGCCGGCTCGCGCTCGATGTAGGTGAGCACGCCGTTGCCCAGCCGCAGCCGGAAGCTTCGGCCGAGGTCGGTGACCGTGACGTCGGTGACCGACGCGAGATCCCACGCGCGCGGCGCGTCGATGGTGATCGCCAGCGCGTCGAAGACCTGCTCGGGCGAGAGCTCGGCCAGGATCGTGGGGGCGTTGGTGGTCGTGGGTGTGCCGAAGTTGCCCTCGCGCAGCTCGTACGCCCCGGAGAGGAAGAAGTTGCGCCACGTGCCGTTCTCGGCCTGGTAGCCCAGCTGCTCCAGCGTGTCGGCGTACAGCTCACGCGCGGCGGCGTGGTCGGACTGCGCGAAGATCGCGTGGTCGAGCAGCGTCGCCGCCCAGCGGAAGTCGCCCTCGTCGAACGCGGTCTGCGCGAGCGCGACCACCGCATCGACACCGCCGAGCGCGGCGACGTACCGCTCGGCGAGCGCCGCCGGCGGGTGCGGCCACAGCCGCGCCGGGTTGCCGTCGAACCAGCCCATGTAGCGCTGGTAGATCGCCTTCACGTTGTGGCTGAGCGATCCGTAATAGCCCCGCGCGCTCCAGGTGCGCTCCAGCGCCGGCGGCAGCGTGATCTCCTCGGCGATCTCGGTGCCGGTGAGGCCCTTGTTCAGCATCCGCAGCGTCTGGTCGTGGAGATACGAGTACAGGTCGCGCGTGTTCGAGAGCAGCTCGACCACCTTCTCGCCGCCCCACGTGGGCCAGTGGTGCGGCGAGAAGACCACGTCGCTGCGTTCGCCGTACAGCTCGATCGCCTCGTTGAGGTAGTGCGACCAGATGCGCGGGTCGCGCACGACCGCGCCGCGCAGGGTGAGGATGTTGTGCATCGTGTGCGTGGCGTTCTCGGCGATGCACAGCGCGCGCCAGGCCGGGAAGTAGAAGTGCATCTCCGCCGGCGCCTCGGTGCCCGGCGCCATCTGGAACTCGATCTCGACCCCGTCGATCGTGTGGCTCTCGCCCGTCGTCGTGATCGTGAGCGTCGGCACGAGGATGCCGGCGGCACCCGTCGACGTCGTCTGCCCGAGTCCGGCACCGATCTGCCCCTTCGGCCCGCGGGGCAGCTTGGCCCCGTACATGTACCCGGCGCGGCGGCCCATCGCCGTGCCGGCGTAGACGTTCTCCTC
>JAUHVN010000247.1 GCA_030425055.1 Actinomycetes bacterium
CGGAGAGCACTCCGACAGCCCATAGCCCTCGACGAGGTATCCGCCGGATGCCTCTTCGAAGGGGACGACCAGTTCGTGGGGCAGTGCCATCGCACCCGAGATGGCGACCTCGGTGCCTGCGAGCGACACGCCCTTCTCCTTCGCGGCCTTCAGCAGCCGGTCGGCGATGGGCGGCACGAGGGGGAGGAAGGTCGCCGGATGCTTCTCGGTGACCTCAAGCACCATGTCGGGGTCGAAGCGCGGGAAGAGCACCAGCCGGGCGCCCATCGACATCGCGAACGTGAGGCACAGCGTCAACCCGTACGCGTGGAACATCGGCAGCACGGCGTAGACGACGCATCCGTCGCCGCGCGTGATGGCCGGCACCCAGGCTCTGGCCTGCGCCGCGTTGGAGAGCAGGTTCCGATGCGTCAGTGACGCGCCCTTGGGAGTGCCGGTCGTGCCGCTCGTGTACTGGATGAGGGCGAGGTCGTCGGTCCCGGGCGCGGGGAACGTCGCAGGCAGCGGCTGCGCGCGCAGCACGTCCTCCCACGGCACGGTTCCCGACACCTTCTCGTGCAGTGCTTCGCGCGCCTCGCGGGCCTTCGCGATCGGCAGCTTGAGGGCGAGGCGCGTGCCCAGCGGCATCGCCTTGGTGATGTCGATCGACACGAGGGAGTCGACGCGCAGGTCGGCAGGGAACTCCTGCACGGTGCGCACGACCTTCGACCACACGATCGCGTGCTTCGCGCCGTGGTCCTCGAACTGCTTGCGGAGTTCCCGCGGCGTGTACAGCGGGTTGTGCTCGACCACGACCGCGCCGAGGCGCAGGATCGCGTAGAAGGCGACGATGTGCTGCGGACAGTTGGGCAGCACGATCGCGACGGGATCGCCCGCGCCGACCCCGAGTTCGCGCAAGCCCGCCGCGGCACGCGCGATCTGCGCATCCAGGTCCCGATACGACGTGGTGCGGCCGAAGAACTGAAGGGCGGGGGCGTCGGGGTAGTCCCGCGCCGAGGCCGAGACGATGTCGACGAGAGATCCTTCGACCGGGGCGAGGTCGTCGGGCACCCCCTCGGCGTAGCTGGCGATCCAGGGACGGGGCGGGTCGTACGCGGTCACGCCGCACAGCCTACGCGGCCGACCGCGGCGGCTGGGGGCACGGCACCGCCCGCCTAGAATGGTGCCGTGTCTGAAATCACCCCCGAACTCGTGCGCCATCTCGGCGTGCTCGCCCGGATCCAGCTCGACGACGACGAGGTGCAGCGCCTCACCGGCCAGCTGGACGTGATCGTCGACAACATCGCGAAGGTCTCGCAGGTCGCCACACCCCAGGTGGTCGCCACGAGCCACCCCATCGCGATGAGCAACGTCTTCCGCGCCGACGACGACACCGAGCGGCTGACGCCCGAGCAGGTTCTGCAGAACGCTCCGGATGCCGCCGACGGCCGATTCCGCGTGACCGCCATCCTCGGCGAAGAGCAGTAAGGGCCGCCCGTGACCGATCTCACGAAGCTGAGCGCCGCTGCGCTCGCCGATCTCCTCGCCGCCGGCGAGGTCTCCAGCGTCGACGCCACCCGCGCGCACCTCGACCGCATCGACGACACCGACGGCGACATCCACGCCTTCCTCCACGTCAACGGCGGTGCGCTCGACGTCGCCGCCGACATCGACCGCCGACGCGCGGCCGGTGACCCCCTCGGCCCGCTGGCCGGCGTGCCGCTGGCGATCAAGGACGTGCTGGTCACGACCGACATGCCGTCGACGAGCGGCTCGCGCATCCTCGAGGGCTACATGTCTCCGTACGACGCGACCGTCGTCGCGCGTGCGCGCGCCGCGGGCCTCGTTCCCCTCGGCAAGACCAACATGGACGAGTTCGCCATGGGGTCATCGACCGAGCACTCCGCGTACGGACCGACGCGCAACCCGTGGGACCTCGATCGCATCCCCGGAGGATCGGGCGGTGGCTCGGCCGCCGCCGTCGCCGCCTTGCAGGCGCCCCTCGCCCTCGGCTCGGACACGGGCGGGTCGATCCGCCAGCCGGCGCACGTGACCGGGACGGTCGGACTCAAGCCGACGTACGGCGGCGTGAGCCGCTACGGCGCGATCGCGCTCGCCTCGAGTCTCGACCAGGTCGGCCCCGTCACGCGCACCGTCCTCGACGCGGGCCTGCTGCACGACGTCATCGGCGGACACGACCCGCACGACTCCACGTCGCTGCCCGACGAGTGGCCGTCGTTCGCCGCGGCCGCCCGCGAGGGCGCCTCCGGTGACGTGCTGCGCGGCCTGAAGGTGGGCGTCATCCGCGAGCTCGGCGACGACGGCTTCCAGGCGGGCGTGACGGCGTCGTTCCGCGCCGCACTGGCGACGCTCGAGGCGCACGGCGCCGAGATCGTCGAGGTCAGCGCGCCCCACTTCGAGTACGGCGTCGCCGCGTACTACCTCATCCTTCCTGCCGAGGCGTCCAGCAACCTCGCCAAGTTCGACTCGGTGCGCTTCGGCCTCCGGGTCGACGTGTCGGGTGGCACCGTCGAAGACGTCATGGCCGCCACGCGCGAGGCGGGGTTCGGCGACGAGGTCAAGAGGCGAATCATCCTCGGCACGTATGCGCTGAGCGCCGGCTATTACGACGCGTACTACGGGTCCGCCCAGAAGGTGCGCACCCTCATCCAGCGCGACTTCGACGAGGCATTCGCCCGCGTCGACGTGATCGCGACGCCCAGTGCGCCGACAACGGCGTTCCGACTCGGCGAGCAGCTCGACGATCCGATGCAGATGTACCTCAACGACGTCACAACGATCCCCGCGAACCTCGCGGGCGTCCCGGGCATCTCCATCCCGTCGGGTCTCGCGGACGAGGATGGCCTGCCGGTCGGCATCCAGTTCCTCGCGCCCGCCCGCGAGGACGCGCGGCTGTACCGTGTCGGAGCCGCGCTCGAGGCGCTCCTGGTGGATGAATGGGGCGGCCCTCTGCTGGACCGCGCCCCGGTGAGGGGAGGGGGTCGCTGATGGCCGCCGAAGCGCTCATGGACTTCGACCGCGCCCTCGAGCTGTTCGAGCCGGTGCTGGGCTTCGAGGTGCACGTCGAGCTCAACACGAACACGAAGATGTTCTCGGCCGCGCCGAACCCGGCGCATCCGGATCACCACGACGCGGCGCCGAACACGCTCGTCGCGCCGGTCGACATGGGCCTGCCGGGCTCGCTGCCCGTCGTCAACGGCGAGGCGATCCGCTCGTCGATCAGCCTGGGGCTGGCCCTCGGCTGCGAGATCGCGCCGTCGAGCCGGTTCGCCAGGAAGAACTACTTCTACCCCGATCTGGGCAAGAACTACCAGATCTCGCAGTACGACGAACCCATCGCCTTCGAGGGTCGCGTCGAGGTCGAGCTGTCGGACGGCACGATCGTCGACGTACCGATCGAGCGCGCCCACATGGAGGAGGATGCCGGCAAGCTGACGCACGTCGGCGGCTCCACCGGCCGCATCCAGGGCGCGGAGTACTCGCTCGTCGACTACAACCGTGCGGGCGTGCCGCTGGTCGAGATCGTCACCAAGCCGATCTTCGGAGCCGAGGATCGCGCACCCGAGATCGCCAAGTACTACGTGCAGACCATCCGCGACATCGTGCGGGCGCTCGGGATCTCCGAGGCCCGCATGGAGCGCGGGAACCTGCGCTGCGACGCCAACGTGTCGCTGCGGCCGCGCGGGCAGGAGAAGCTCGGCACGCGCACCGAGACGAAGAACGTGAACTCGATGCGGTCCGTCGAACGCGCGGTGCGCCACGAGATCCAGCGTCAGGCGGCGATCCTCGCCGCAGGCGGTGAGATCGTGCAGGAGACCCGCCACTGGCACGAGGACACCGGCACGACCTCGCCCGGCCGCCCCAAGTCGGACGCCGACGACTACCGCTACTTCCCCGAGCCTGATCTGCTGCCGGTCGAGCCGTCGGCCGCGCTGATCGACGAGCTGCGCGCGGCGCTGCCCGAGCCGCCCGCGGCGCACCGGCGTCGCCTGAAGGCGGAGTGGGGATTCGGCGACATCGACTTCCAGGGCATCGTCAACGGCGGCGTGCTCGGCGAGGTCGAGGCGACCATCGCCGCGGGCGCGTCGCCTGCGGCGGCGCGGAAGTGGTGGACGGGCGAGATCGCGCGCATCGCGAACGCGAGCGATCGCGATCCCGCCGACCTCGTGACGCCCGACGACGTCGCCGCGCTACAGGCGCTTGTCGACGCCGGAACGCTCACCGACAAGCTCGCCCGCCAGGTGCTCGAGGGAATGATCGCCGGCGAAGGATCGCCGCAGCAGATCGTCGACGCCCGCGGGCTCGCGGTCGTCTCCGACGACTCGGCGCTCATCGCCGCGATCGACGAGGCGCTGGCGGCCGAGCCCGACGTGCTCGAGAAGATCCGCGACGGCAAGGTGCAGGCTGCGGGTGCCATCATCGGTGCGGTGATGAAGGCGATGCGCGGGC
>JAUHVN010000248.1 GCA_030425055.1 Actinomycetes bacterium
GCTCGGCTTCTCACGCGAGGAGCGGGCGATCGTGCCGGTCGACGAGGCCGGCCGCTATGTCGATGGCGACGGCCTCATCTGGCACGTCTGCCGCAACCTCAACCTGTCGGGATGCACGTGGCTCGCGCGGCTCGAGGGCGGGCAGTGCTCGAGCTGCGACCTCACGCGGGTGAGACCTGCCGACAGTGACCTCGAGGGGCTCGCGAACTTCGTGCCGGCTGAGCGCGCGAAGCGCCACCTGCTGGTCGAGCTCGACCGGCTCGGTCTCGAGGTCGTTCCGCGCACGGTGGATCCCGAGCGCGGCCTCGCGTTCGACCTGCTGTCGAGCACGCTGCAGCCGGTGACGACGGGCCACGTCGACGGCGTCATCACCATCGACCTCGCCGAGAGCGACGACGCGCACCGCGAGGGTCTGCGCGAGCAGCTCGACGAGCCCTACCGCACGCTGCTCGGCCACTTCCGCCACGAGATCGGCCACTACTTCCAGTGGACGCTCGTGACGACGGATGCCGCGATCGCCCGCTCGCGCGAGCTGTTCGGCGACGAGCGCGACGACTACCAGGCATCCATCGATCGCCACTATGCCGAGGGCGCGCCCGCCGGCTGGGCGAAGGCGCACATCTCGACGTACGCGACGATGCACCCGTACGAGGACTTCGCCGAGACCTGGGCGCACATGATGCACATCCTCGACACGGTCGACACGGCTGTGGCGTATGGGCTGACGGATGCCGCAGTCGTGGATGCCGCGTCCGGCATGCGCGCCCTGGTGACCGACGTGTGGATCCCCCTCTCGACCGCGCTCAACGTCGTGAACCGCTCGATGGGCAAGGACGACCTCTACCCGTTCGCGATCCCCGCCCCCGTGCTCGACAAGCTGGAGTTCACGGCGTCGCTGCTGCCGGCGTGAACCGCGAACTCATGCCTCGAGTAATAGGAGGGCACGAAGCGCAACATGCACGTCCAGCGACTGCTCCCCGCGCCAACCCGGTATCAATGCGTCCAGGCGACCGACTCGCTGGCGCACCGTGTTCTCGTGAACTGTGAGCCGCCGGGCGACTTCAGCGACCGATCCTTGGGTGTCGAGGTAGTGCAGGGCGGTCGCACGCAGGGCTGCATCTCTCTCGGAGTCGCTCGCGATCGGGGCGAGCCGCGCCGACACGAACGCGTGGGCGTCCGACGGCCGGCCCTCCATCGCGAATGCCACGACGCCGAGGTCCGTCCATGAGGTGAACCGGTCGGCGCGGGTCAGTCGGGCGGCGGCGCGGGCCAGCAGCGCAGCAGCGCCGTGGGCGACCGGCAGAGCTGTCTCGTCGGACGTCGTCGCGATGCCCGCGTAGTGGTGAAACGGGTCGAGCGCCGCACGCAGCGTGCCGTGCGCGGACTCGTCGCTGCGAATGATCACGATGATCGAGCCTCTGCGGGTCGCGGCGATGGCGCGCGGTCCGAGTAGGTGTCGGATACGCGCAAGTGCCGGGCGCACGTTCTGCGCGTCCTCCATGTCGACGACGAGCACGTCGAGGTCGCCGGTTCCCGGCAGACCGGTTCGCGGGGGTGGGCTGGACGGCCCCGCCGATGGATCGACGAGGCGCTCGACCAGCTCGGCCTCCCGGAAGTGCCGGGCATCCTCGATCGCGTGCTCGTACAGCAGCGCGATCGACAGGAATGAGGCGACCGTCGGTGCCAGCATCGCGGCGATGTCGGGGTCTGAGTCGCGAATCTCGATGCCGCCTCCAACCTCCATCGGGTAGGTGTCAGATGTGTTCTCTCCGTCGACCGTCGGCGAGATCACGACTGTGCCGCCGAGCGTCGTCGCGGCGATCTCGACCAACTGTCCCGAATTCAGCCCACGCGCAAGCGCTGTCGACAGTTCGCGCGACAGCGACAGCTGTGCGATCGACGCAGAGGACTCCTCGCGCAGGCGCGCCACCTCCTCGCGGTGCGCAAGAGCCTGTTCATCGAGGTCCCGCCGGAGTCGATAGACCTCGACTGCCGAGGAGGCGACGAGGGCAGCGTCCTCGAGAGCGGACCGCTGGTCGGCGGAGAAGCGTCCCGGCACGCGATTAGCGATCGTGAGGGTCCCGACGACTTCACCAGCGGCGCGGAGCGGCGTGCCGAGGATCGCCCGCACACCTTCGGCGCCGACGGCAGCGTCGACGTCTTCGACGTGAAGCCTCGCGACGTCGGGGAGGTAGTCGGGGCTCTCGGCAGTGACCCCCGCGGCGGCGAGCCCCAGCACTCCGGTACCGATGGGCATTCGGATCGCAGCGTATTCAGGAGTGTTCACTCCGTCCGCGAACGTGATTCGAGTCTCGCGAGTGACCGCGTCGTTCAAGCTGATGTACGCGAGGTCGGAGCCGAGCGTCGCTCGCACACGCCGCACGACTCCAGTCAGGATCAAGGAGGGGTCGTGCAGGGCCGTAAGATCCTGCGCAATTTCCCGCAGCAGCGCTGTCGACGCGTTCATTCCACTCCTCATATCGAAATCTACACATCAGCAACCGAGATGCGTAGGTGACCACATCGCAACGCGAGCGGATTGATTCGAGAATGGGTCCACGATCGAAGGAGACCGGGCGTGAGGATTCGCGGAGCTGTACTCGAGGGGCGGGGCGCGACGCGCCCGTACTCGACATCACGTCCCGTGCACGTCATCGATCTCGAACTCGATGCCCCCGCAGAGACGGAAGTGCTGGTCCGCATCGACGCCGCTGGCATCTGCCACTCCGACCTGTCGGTCGTCGATGGCAGCCGGCAAAGACCGTTGCCCATGCTGCTCGGGCACGAAGCCGCTGGGACGGTCGTCGACGTGGGCGCGGCGGTCGACGACCTCGAGCCCGGCGACCGCGTGGTCGCGGCCTTCCTGCCCCGCTGCGGCGAATGCGCCGCGTGTCGGACGCAGGGGCGGCTGCCGTGCACAGTCGGCACCACCGCGAACGGCGCGGGCGTGCTCCTGGGCGGGGGCACACGCCTGCATGTGGGCGACGACGACGTGTTCCACCACCTCGGCGTCTCGGCCTTCGCCACCCACGCGGTGATGGACCGCAGGTCTCTTGTCGGCGTCGGGGCAGACGTACCCGCCGACATCGCAGCCGTGCTTGGATGCGCTGTGCTTACCGGGGGCGGCGCGGTGCTCAACGCCGGTCGGCCCCTCGCCGGGCAGACGGTCGCCGTCGTCGGGCTTGGCGGCGTGGGCATGTCGGCGCTCCTCGTCGCGGCTTCGGTGGCCGACATCACCGTGATCGGGATCGACGCGAACCCCGCGAAGCTCGATCTCGCTTACGAACTCGGTGCGCACCACGCGTTCACCCCCGACCAGGCGGTCGAGGGGGGCCTGCGAGCCGAACTCGTCGTCGAATGTGCCGGTGTCGTGCCGGCCTTCGAGCACGCAGTCGTCATCACCGCACCGGGCGGGCGGACGGTGACCGTCGGCCTGCCTGCGCCGAGCGCCCAGGCGAGGATCTCGCCCCTGGGGATCGTTGCCGACGCGCGGGAGATCGTCGGCAGCTATCTGGGTTCGGCGGTGCCGGCGCGCGACATTCCCTACTACGAGTCCCTCTGGCGTGACGGGATGCTTCCGTTGGAGAAACTCATCACGGCACATGTCCCGCTAAACGACATCAACAGCGGATTCGACGCGCTGGCCGAAGGGGACGCCGTCAGGCAGATCATCGAGTTCCCCGGAGGCGTGTCGTGACCTCGGCGCTCATCGAGCGCGCTGCGCTCGCCGCAGACGGAACACGGCTCCACCTCGAGGGAACCGGAACCGCTGGCTGCCTGATGCTGCACGGTCTCGGCTACGCCGGGTGGGAGGCCGATGGGCTGCGCGCCGTCCTCGAGGACACGGCGGGACTGTGGAGCCTCGACAACCGCGGCACCGGGCAGTCCGGAGACCTCATCGGCGAGTCAACGATCTCTCTGCTCGCAGATGACGCCGCACGAGCGGTGGAGCAGCTCGGAGGCCCGTTGGTGATCATCGGACACTCCATGGGCGGCTACATCGCGCAGACGCTCGCTCTCGAGCATCCGCACACCGTCGCCGGGCTCGTACTCATCGGCACGAGCGCGGGTGGGCGCGGGTCTGTTCCGGTTCCCGAATCCACAGTCGACGCCTGGCAGGCCGCCGCCGGTCTGGCTCCTGACGAGTACGCGCGGCGCACAATGCCGTTGTCACTGCGCCCGGGCTGGGTCGCCGAGCACCCCGACTCGTTCGAGCGGCTTCTCGTTGCGCGCCTTGCCCACCCGACGCCGCAGGCCACCTGGCGCGCGCAGTTCGCCGCTTGCGAGGACTTTCTCGCGGTGGGTGCGGATGCCTCACGGCAGACCGTGCCCACACTGGTGATCCACGGCGCACTCGACCGCATCGTGCCTGTCGACAACGGCCGCCGGCTCGCACAATCGATCCGCGGCGCCCGCTATCTAGAAGTGCCC
>JAUHVN010000249.1 GCA_030425055.1 Actinomycetes bacterium
GAGTTCAGCGATCGCGCGCTGAACCCTCTCGCGCACTTCGCTCTTCACGTAGGGGAAGTCCGTGACGACATTCGACACGGTGCGCCGACTGACGCCCGCTCTGCGAGCAACATCCATCTGCGTGACCACGGGACCCCCAGCGGTTTCGATCGCCAACTGACCCAACCCTAACGCCAAATTTTCCACGTGGAAGGACCCCGTTTTGAACATCACACATCCTCGCCCCCAGCTGGTGAGGCCGTCCTGGACCTGCCTCGATGGGGAGTGGGAGTACGCCGTCGGTTCCGCGGCTGACGAGTGCAGCTGGAGCACGGGTCGGATCGATCTCCCGGCGACGATCCAGGTGCCGTTCGCCCCCCAGTCGACGCTCTCCGGCCGGGGTGAGGATCCGGACGGCTGCGTCTGGTATCGACGGGCCCTCCCCGAGGAGTCCCTCCGTCGTCGGCACCCCGACGATCGTGTGATCCTCCATTTCGGTGCTGTGGACTACGAAGCGGATGTCTGGATCAACGGCGCTCACATGGTGCACCACCGCGGGGGGCAGGTCGCCTTCTCGGTCGATGCGACGCCTGCGCTGCGCTGCGACGGCTCGGATGTCGTGGTCGTGCGGGCCCTCGATCCGCGCTTCGACACCCGGATTCCGCGAGGCAAGCAGGCGTGGGCCGCTGAACCGCACTTCATCTGGTACGCGCGAACGATCGGCATCTGGCGATCGGTCTGGATCGAGCGCGTTCCGCCCCTGCGCGTCGGGGACCTCGTGTGGGAGCCCGACATCGCCTGGGGACTCCGGGGATCCGTCCACCTCTCGGGATGGGATCCGGCCGTGCCGACGCGGGTCGAGATCACCGTGACGTCCGACTCAGTCGTCCTGGGTCACGCCACGTACGCCGCGGGTTCGGACACGGTCGATGTGGCCGTCGCGATCGACGCGCTCCGCAACCCGCAGGCGAGGGGTTCGCTGCTGTGGTCACCGGAGCGGCCGACGCTGCTCGACGTGCACGTGACCGTCGCCGGGGGCGTCGGAGAGGCCGACGAGGTCGACAGCTACGTCGGCTTGCGCTCCGCCGATGTGTCAGAGGGTCGATTCCGGCTCAACGGGCGCCCCTACTTCATGCGCGCCGTGCTGTCGCAGGGCTACTGGCCGGGCTCCCACTTCACCGCACCCGACCTCGACGCGCTGATTCGGGAAGCGCAACTCGCCAAGGACCTCGGCTTCAATACCGTCCGCGTCCACCAGAAGGTCGAGGATCCCCGATTGCTCGCGGCGGCGGATCGGCTCGGGCTCCTCGTCTGGGCGGAGATCGGGTCCGCCTACGCCTTCTCGACAGGCGCGGTGCGCGATCTCGTGACCGAGTGGATGGAGGCCGTGGTGCAGCAGCGATCGCATCCCAGCGTCATCTGCTGGGTGCCGTTCAACGAGAGCTGGGGGGTAGAGGATCTCGCCCGATTCCCTCAGCAGCGCGAGTTCGTCAGGGGGCTCACGGCACTCACGAGAGCTCTCGACGGATCCCGGCCCGTCGTGTCCAACGACGGGTGGGAGCACGTTGACTCCGACATCGTCGGCATCCATGACTACGCGGCCGATCCCGGCATCCTGCAGTCTCGTTACGGATCCCACGCCGGCATGCTTCACACCATCACCGGTCCAGGACCCCAGGGTCGGCGCATCGCGGCGACCGAAGCGCAAGAGGCCCGCCTGCGAGACGGATCGGCGCCGATCGTCCTGAGCGAGTTCGGCGGGATCTCGCTCACCAGCGACGGCGACACCTGGGGCTACAGCTCAGCGGGCGGCGCCGAAGGACTGCGCGATCGTCTGAGCCGCCTCTTCGGCGTCGTGAACAGCCTGGCGCCGCTCGCGGGGTATTGCTACACCCAGCTCACCGACACGCTGCAGGAGGCCAACGGCCTGCTCTGGCCGGACCGCACGCCCAAGCTCCCGATCGAGGAGATCCGTGCGATCGTCACCGGTGACCTCAATCAGGTGACGCCGACGACCACCGTCTTGGCGGTGGTGTAGGAGTCCATCGCCTCCGTCCCGTTCTCGGCGCCGATGCCGCTGGCCTTGACGCCGGAGAACGGGGCGACGGCGGTGCTCACGAGATAGTTGTTGACGCCGACCATGCCCGCTTCGACGTTCTCGGATGCTTTGCGAATGCGCTCGACATCGCGCGTGAAGACATAGGCCGCAAGTCCATAGGGCGTCGCGTTCGCCCGCGTGATCGCCTCGTCGAGGGATTCCACGGCCGCGATCATGGCGACGGGGCCGAAGGGCTCGGTCGACATGATCGGGGCCGCGTCCGGCACATCTAGAAGGACCGTCGGTTCGTAGTAGTGGCCCGTTCCGATCGAGCGGATGCGACGGCCGCCCGCGGCGAGCGCGGCACCGTGGGTCTCGACGGCGTCGTGCACAAGCCGGTCCACCTCGTCAAGCCGCCGCGTACTCGCGAGCGGCCCCATGGCGGTCTCCGCGTGTCGCCCATCGCCCACGCGGATCGAGGCAGTCTCTGCGAGGAAGGCTCTCGTGAACTCGTCTATCACAGAGGAACGAACGTAGAAGCGCGTCGGTGAGACGCAGACCTGGCCCGCGTTTCGGAACTTCGTCCGCGCGGACAGCCGCGCGACGGCCTCGACGTCGACGTCGTCCCAGACGATGACAGGTCCGTGGCCGCCGAGTTCCATCGACACATTCGTCATCGAGTCGGCCGCGAGCTTCATGAGAAGCTTCCCGACCCGGATGGAGCCCGTGAGACTGACCTTGCGGATGCGACCCGAGCCGATCAGCGTCTCGCTGATGAGAGCGGGATCACCGGTGACGGCATTGACCACGCCCGCGGGAAACTCGGCACGCTGGATCGCTCGCACCATCGCGAGGCAGGCCGACGGCGCCTCGATCGCCGGGGTGAGGATGATGCTGCATCCCGCGGCCAGAGCGGGCGCCATCTTGCGCGCGGCGAGCATGATCGGAAAGTTCCAAGGCGTGAACGCGGCCACCGGACCGATGGGCTCGCGACGGACCTCGATCCTGAGGTCGCGATGGGTGGCGTCCACCGTGCGGCCGTAGATTCGGCGTGCCTCGTCGGCGAACCACTCGAACTG
Source organism: Actinomycetes bacterium (assembly GCA_030425055.1). GTDB lineage: Bacteria > Actinomycetota > Actinomycetes > Actinomycetales > Microbacteriaceae > Microbacterium. The sequence goes on from JAUHVN010000249.1 coordinate 3,097, forward strand.
CTCGACGCACGTGTCGACCTCCGCCCGTGCTTGGGCGAGCGGCTTTCCCTGCTCCTCGGTGAGCAGCGACGCGATGATCTCGCGATCAGCGACGATGTTGCGGGCAGCCTGTCGCAGCTTCTCGCTGCGATCCCAGGCGACAGTCCGACGCCACTCGATGAAGCCGCGCTCCGCGGCCGCCATGGCGCGCTCGAGATCCTGAGCCGTCGCCGCAGGGGCGGTGGCGATGATCTCGCCCGTGGCGGGGTCATCGATGTCCAAGGTGGCTGAGGACCCGCTGCCTACCCACAGGCCGTCGATCAGCATGGTCTCGCGTCGCACGTCGTCTCCTTGCAAAGGGGGATGGCTCAGTCTCGGGGCGTGCGGCTGATCATGCGGCACCACTGAACGGATGTGCAGGATGCTTCGCCGGACGCCGCACAGACGCCACCGGTCCGTTTCGTTCCACGTGGCAATATACAATGAGTTCCTTACCCTAGACCCGTTTCACAGCACAACGCCGTGTCAGCAAGGAACCCCATGTCCTCCTCGTCTTCGCGCGCGAGCGCGATCCCCGCGCCGCCCTCGACCCGCCTGCGCGGGCGGACGTGGATCACGATCGTGCTCGTCGGCCTCATCGGCCAGCTGGCATGGACCGTCGAGAACATGTACCTCAACGTTTTCGTCTACGACACGATCACGGATAACCCGAACGTCATCGCCACGCTGGTCGCGGCATCCGCTGTCGCAGCGACCCTGTCGACCATGCTCGTAGGTGTCTGGTCGGATCGAGCCCGGACTCGTCGCCCCTTCATCGCGGTCGGCTACATCCTCTGGGGCCTCACGACGGCGGCGTTCGGGCTCGTCCAGCCCGCCGAAGGGGCGGCCGCGACGGCGCAGGTCGTGGGTCTCGCGGTGGTCGCCGTCGTGGTGCTCGACTGCGTCATGTCATTCTTCGGCTCCGGCGCCAACGATGCCGCGTTCAACGCGTGGGTGACCGAGTCGACGGTTCCCGCGAACCGCGGCCGCGTCGACGGCGTGCTCGCGATCATGCCGCTGCTGGGCATGCTGATCGTCTTCGGCGCGCTTGACGGTCTCACCAAGGATGGTCAGTGGTCGGTCTTCTTCGGAATCGTCGGCGGCGTGACCGCGGCAATAGGCGTGATCGCCTGGTTCCTCGTGCGGGACGTGCCGGGTGCCGTCGCGACGACGGGCGGCTACTTCCCGGCCCTCGTGTACGGCCTGCGGCCGCGCACGATGGCGGCGAACCCGCGGCTCTACGTCACCCTGGCCGCTCTCGCGATCTTCGGGATCAGCACCCAGGTGTTCATCCCGTACCTGATCATCTACATC
>JAUHVN010000250.1 GCA_030425055.1 Actinomycetes bacterium
GATCGGAGCGCCCAGCAGAGCAGGGAGCGCGGTCGTCCAGGTGCCGACCGAACCGCCGCCGGTCTCGACGGCGGCGTCGTGGCACAGGCCGAGGTCGCCGCCGTCGACGCCGAGCCCGCCCATGTGGTCGATCGTCGCGTTGAAGTCGCCGGCCATGATCACGTCGGCGTCGCCGCACTGGTCGGCGAGCCACTGCAGATCGTCGCGCCAGTGCTGCATGTAGCTCGGTCGCGGTGCCACGGCGTGCGCCGCAACGACGATGGGCCCGTCGCCCGACACCGGCATCGCAACCGCGCTCGGCACGGTGGACGTGTTGCTCGATCCGTCCTGCGAGGACCGGATGACCGAATACTCGCCGAGCCGGGGGCTGATGAGCAGCGTCGTCGACCGGGCATCCCATCCGTCGGTGCCGTACTCGGCGTGGTGGGCCCACATGCGGTGGCCGAGGTCGCGCATCGCGAGCGCGACCCGTTCGCCGGTCTCGATCGTCGTCTCGGGAAGGGTCACGATGTCCGCGTCCATCGCGACGGCGATGCGGGCGACGGTGTCGGGATCGGTCGCCGATCCGGCCGTGTTCCACGTCATGACGCGGATGCTGCTCTCGGTCTTGTCGGGCAGCTCGTCGGCGGTGATGCCGCGCGACAGGATGATCGCGCCGTTCGCCCCGGCGGCGATGGCGAACACGAGCGTCACGGCGAGCGCGCCGCGACGCAGCGGCGGTACGAGCGCGATCAGCAGGGCCACGAGCGCGAGAGCGGCGAAGGCGAGCGCCACCAGGGGGCGGAACGAGATGATCTGGGCGATCGGCGACAGCCGGTCGACGCGGAAGAACGACGGCCACGTGAGCACTGCGGCGCCGATGGCGCACAGCAGGGCGACGAGGATCCCGAACTTGCGCAGCACGCCGGCGACTCTATGTCAGCAGTCTGAGAGATCGGTCACCGCGGCGGCGGCTACCCTCGAAACGTGCACACGTCCCGTCGAGTCGAACCACCGGCCGACCTGCACCTGCACTCCGACCACTCCGACGGCACCGAGACGCCCGCGCGCGTCATGGCCGCCGCCCACCAGTACGGCGTCCGCACCGCGGCTCTCACCGATCACGACACGACGTCGGGGTGGGCCGAGGCAGCCGAGGCGGCGGCATCCCTCGGCATGACCTTCCTGCCCGGAATGGAGCTGTCGGCCCGGCACCAGTGGCGCAGCGTGCACGTGCTGGCGTACCTGGTCGATCCCGACGACGAGCCGTTGCGGGCGATGACCGAGCGCATCAGGACGTCGCGTCTGGATCGCGCGCGGCAGATGGCCGATCGCATCGCCCGCGACTTCGACCTCGCGTGGGACGACATCGTCGCCCACACCACCGACGGCGCGACGATCGGCCGTCCGCACATCGCCGATGCCCTCGTGGCCCGTGGGCTGGTCCGCGATCGCGCCGAGGCGTTCGCGACGATCCTGAGCCCCGGCGGCGACTACTACGTCGCCCTCTACGCCCCCGATCCGGTCACGGCGGTGTCGCTCGTCGTCGGGGCCGGCGGCGTGCCGATCATCGCGCATCCCGCCGGCAGGGCCGGGCTGCTGCCCGACGGCATCATGGAGCGGATGCTGCGCGCGGGCCTGGCCGGATTCGAACTCGGCCACCGCGAGAACGTCGGCGAGGCGCTGCGGACGCTCGAGCGGCTGTCGGCGGAGCGCGATCTGATCGTGACCGGGTCGAGCGACTACCACGGCAAGGGGAAGCCGAACCGTCCCGGCGAGCGCACCACCGACCCCGACATGGTGCAGCGCATCATCGAGCGCGCGACAGGGACGCCGCCGTTCTACCCCTGAACGCAGCGAGGCCCCGTCCGTGCGGACGGGGCCTCGCGAAGCGATCAGACGATCAGGCGAGCGCCTTGGCCTTGATGGCGTCGTACTCGGCCTGGGTGATCGTGCCGGCGTCGAGCAGCGCCTTGGCCTTCGCGATCTCCTCGGAGGGGCTCGCACCGGCGACCTGCTTGATGTACGCGTCCTGCGCGCTCTTCATCTGGGCAGCCTCGGCCGCGCCGCGCTCGGCCATGCCGCGACCGCGGGCGATGAGGTAGACCAGCGCGGTCAGGAACGGCACGGCGATGAGGAAGAGGATCCACACCGCCTTCCACCAACCGTTGAGCTTGTGGTCGCGGAAGAGGTCGCCGATGATCGCGAACAGCACGAACAGGTAGGCGACGAAGGCGAAGATCCAGAGGAACCACCAGATGATGTCCCAGAACGAACCCCAGAAACCGGGGGAGGCGGAGGTGGTGACGGCTTCGATGAAACGCACGTTGGGCCTTTCTCACTGCGAGGGGACAGGACGCGTCCGCGTCCCGCGCTGAAAAGGATAGCGGTCAGGCGCTGGGCGCCGCGCCACCGGCGCGCGGGGCGCGGCGGCGCCGGCGACGACGCGGGGCGGGCCGGCCGTCGTGGTGCTCCTTGCCCGATCCGTCGTGCGTTCCCGCGCCTTCGGTCTTCTCGGGCGCGCCGTGCTCAGCGGGCACCTCGGTGCGCGGCGCGTCCGACGGACCGCGACGGCGACGGCGACGCGAGCTGGTCGTGCCGGGCTTGGCGGCATCCGTCGTCTTGACCGACTGGGTCTTCGGCGCCGTCGCGATGCGGCCCTTCGTGCCCTCGGGGATGCCGAGGTCGGAGTACAGGTGCGGGCTCGACGAGTACGTCTCGACGGGGTCGGGCTGCCCGAACTCGAGCGCACGGTTGATGAGGGCCCACTTGTGCAGGTCCTCCCAGTCGACGAAGGTCACCGCGATGCCGGTCTTGCCCGCGCGGCCGGTGCGGCCGGCGCGGTGCAGGTAGGTCTTCTCGTCGTCGGGGATGGTGTGGTTGATCACGTGCGTGACATCGTCGACGTCGATGCCGCGCGCGGCCACGTCGGTCGCGATGAGCACATCGCGCTTGCCGGCCTTGAACGAGGCCATCGAGCGCTCGCGCGCCTCCTGGCTCATGTCGCCGTGCACGGCGGCGGCGTTGAAGCCCCGATCGCCGAGTTCGTCGACGAGCTTCTGGGCGGCGCGCTTGGTGCGTGTGAAGATGACGGTCTTGCCGCGGCCCTCGGCCTGCAGGATGCGCGCGATCACCTCGTCCTTGTCGAGCGAGTGCGCGCGGTAGACGAGGTGGCGGATGTTCGCCTGCGTGAGGCCCTCGTCCGGGTCGTTCGCCCTGATGTGGATCGGGTTCGACATGAACCGGCGCGCGAGCGCGACGATCGGGCCGGGCATCGTCGCCGAGAAGAGCTGGGTGTGGCGCACGGCCGGCACCTTCTGGAAGATCTTCTCGATGTCGGGCAGGAAGCCGAGGTCGAGCATCTGGTCGGCCTCGTCGAGCACGACCTCGGTCGCGTTCGACAGGTCGAGCAGGCGCTGGTTGTTGAGGTCGATCAGACGGCCCGGCGTGCCGACGACGATCTGCGCGCCCGCCTTCAGCTGGTCGATCTGACCCTCGTACGCCTTGCCGCCGTAGATCGCCACGACCGACGTGCTGCGGTTCGAGGTGAGCATGTCCATGTCCTCGTAGACCTGCACGGCGAGCTCGCGCGTGGGGACCACGATGAGCGCCTTCACCCCGTGCTCGGGAGCCGAGCCGAGACGCTGCACCACGGGGATGCCGAAGCCGAAGGTCTTGCCGGTTCCGGTCTTGGCCTGCCCGATGATGTCCTGGCCGGGAAGGCCGAGCGGGATGGTCTGCTCCTGGATGGGGAAGGCGTCGACGATGCCGCGCGCGGAGAGCGCATCGACGATGTCCTGGTCCACGCCGAGTTCGGCGAAGGTCGTCACGATTCGTGCCTGTCCGGCGGTGAGATGACCGCCTGTGGGTGATGGGATCCACGCCCTTCACTCAGCCGCAGGCGCGGGACGCCCCGATCCGTCGCCGGGGCCGTGTACCAGAATACCGGCGCGCGGACGGTGTCGATGACGGCGCCGACGGGCGCGTCCTAGGCTGTAGCGCGTGGTGAAGTGGTTCTGGCAGCGTGAACGGCCCGCAGGCCGAGCGTTGTCGCTGCGCACACGCGGCGATTTCGGCAATGCGACGCGCGTCGACTTCGAGGAGCTCGCGCCCGACGTGGCGACCTTCCTCGGGCAGGCCGCGTATCTTCAGCTCGGCTTCTTCGAGACGCTGAGCGAGCTGATCGCGCAGACGCCCGAGCTCGACGAGAAGGAGTCGCTGTCGCGCGCGGCGGGCGCGGCGCTGACCAAGCACGAGGAGCTCGTCGCGCTGATCCGCGACGGCGGCGACGACCCCACGGCACTCATGCTGCCCTTCCGCGAGCCGCTCGACGCCTTCCGCCGCGCGACGCACGGCGTGCGCCCGCCCGAGACGATGCTCTCGGTGCACATCGTCGCCGGCATGCTCGACGACTTCTACCTCGCGCTGTCGGCGAGCTACG
>JAUHVN010000251.1 GCA_030425055.1 Actinomycetes bacterium
GGGACGAGCGGCCGGTTGCCGCGCAGGCGCGCCATCATGCGGGCCTGGGGCAGCATCCGCTCTTCGGCTTCGGCGGCATCCGGCGCGGCGATCGCATTCGCCGTGAGGAATGTCCGGGGTTCCGCGGTGATCTCAGACGGCTGGAACTGCGCGCGGTACAGGTCGAGGGCGCGCTCGAGCCCCTCGCCCGAGAAGTGGTTCGCGAAGACGTAGGGCAGGCCGAGCGCGGCGGCGAGCTGGGCCGAGTAGTCGCTCGACCCGAGCAGCCAGACCTCGGGGGTGCCGGATGCCGCCGGTGTCGCGTGCACGTCGTATGTGCCGCCCGACGTGAAGCGCAGCGACGCGCCCTCGGGAGACACGAGCGCCATGATGTCGCGCACGTGGTCGGGGAAGCGCTCGACGTCGCTGGTCGGACCGCTCTGGCGCAGCAGGTGGGTGACGACCGGGTCGCTGCCGGGCGCGCGGCCGATGCCGAGGTCGATGCGGCCGGGTGCGATCGCCTCGAGCGCGGCGAACTGCTCGGCGACGACGAGCGGTGCGTGGTTGGGCAGCATCACTCCGCCCGAGCCGACGCGGATGCGCTGCGTCCGCGCCGCCGCGGCGGCCGCGAGCACCGGGGGAGTCGTGGATGCCACCGCGGGCATGTTGTGATGCTCGGCGAACCAGTAGCGGCGGAAGCCGAGTTCATCGGCGCGCGCGGCGAGCGCGAGGGATGCCGCGACCGCCTGTGTGCTCGTCTGCCCTGCCCTCACGGGCACGAGGTCGAGGACGGACAGGGCGGGGGCGGGTGCAGCAGACATCACAAGAGGGAACCGCGCAGCGCGCTGACGCTATTCCGCTCGTCCGAAGATCACCGTCGTGCGGTGCCCCTCGGTCCACAGCTCGATGGTGCTCGTCCCGCTGCCGCACGTGTACCCGGATGCGGCGACGGGCCACTCGGCGAGGGTCTCCTGCGTGGCGGCCGCGAACAGCGCGCTGCCGGTGCCGTCGTCCTCGGGTCGCACCTCGAGACCGTTCACGGTGGGGGTGAGGGCGATGTCGGTGCCCTTCGCGTCGGCGGTGCCGCTCATCGTGCCGATGAGGCGCACCGAGGCCGGGGTGCCCTGCCAGCTGAGATCGACGGGCACGTTCTGTGCGAAGAGGAACCCGCCCTCGTCGTCGAAGACCAGCGTCGCGGTCGCCTCGGGATCGATGTCGGCGCCCGGATAGTCCAGTTCGAGGGGGATCGCGTCGTACACCGGCTGCAGCTGCTCACCGGTCGCCGTCCATGTGCCGACAAGACACGATGGGAAGGCCTCGGCGACGGGCGTGGGTGCCGGGGGGTCGGGAGTCACGGGAGGCTCGGGATCGGCCGCGCACCCCGTGAGGATCGCACCGCCGAGCGCGAGTGCGGCCGCTGCCGCGAACCATCCTGACCGTGTCATCGGTCCATCGTCGCACCCATTCGCCGTGCGGACGGCAACCGCGACGCGCAGAAACGAGCAACGGCCGATCAGCGGGCCCGCTTCACGTGCTCGTAGGCGTCGAGCGCCGCCTGGCGGGTCTCGCGCAGGTCGACGATCGGCTCGCGGTCGGCGGCATCCGGGGCCCACTGCGCGATGTACTGCCCGTCGGAGTCGAATTTCGCCGCCTGCAGCTCGGGGTTGAAGATGCGGAAGTACGGAGCGGCGTCGGCGCCCGAGCCGGCGACCCACTGCCAGTTGAACGGATTATTGGCGGCATCCGCGTCGACGAGGGTGTCCCAGAACCACTCCTCGCCGCGATGCCAGTCGATCATGAGGTTCTTGATCAGGAACGACGCCGTGACCATCCGCACGCGGTTGTGCATGTACCCGGTGCGCCACAGCTCGTTCATGCCCGCGTCGACGAGCGGCACCCCGGTGCGGCCCCGCTGCCATGCCTCGAGCATCGTCGGCCGCAGCCGCGGCCACGGGAACGCGTCGAACTCCGACTTGAGGTTCTTCTCGGCGAGCGCGGGGAAGTGGAAGAGCGTGTGCCACGCGAACTCGCGCCACCCGAGCTCGGACAGGAAGCGGTGGGCGGATGCCGCGTGCCGCCCGGTTCCCGCGGCTTCCACCGTCTCGTGCCACACCGTGTACGGGCTGATCTCGCCCCAACGCAGCCGCGGCGACAGCAGCGACGTCGCGCCCGCGGCGGGCTCGTCGCGGGCGGCGTCGTACGAGCCGAGGTCCTCGTCGAGGAACGTGCGCAGGCGCTGTCGGGCCGCCGGCTCGCCGGGCTCCCACGTCTCGCGCAGACCGTCGGCCCAATCGGGCGCGGTCGGCAGCAGTCCCCACTCGTCGAGGTCATCGGATCCCGGTGCCTGCGCGGGGCCGGGCACCTCGCGGGGCTCGGGAAGCGGCGCGCGCGGCGCGGGCAGCGCGAGGCACGCCTTCCAGAACGGAGTGAACACCGAGAAGTGGTCGCCTGCGCCGGTGCGCACGGTCCACGGCTCGAAGAGCACGGATGCCGCGAACGACTCGACCTCGACGCCGTCGTCGCGCAGCGCGGACTTGATCGCGGTGTCGATGTCGCGCTCGGCCCCGCCGTAGCGCCGATTCCAGAACACGGCGCCGGCGGAGGCATCCCTCACCATGTCGGCGACCACGCGCTCGGCCGGCCCCCGGCGCAGGATCAGCCGGGAACCGCGCTCGCGGAGGCGCTCGCCGAGCGATGCCAGCGAGTGGTGCAGCCACCAGCGGGCGGCACCCCCGAGCGGCCGTACTCCGTCGGACTCCTCGTCGAGCACGTACAGGCCGATCACCGGCTCGTCGCGGTCGAGCGCGGCGCGCAGCGCGGGGTTGTCGGCGAGGCGCAGGTCGTCGCGGAACCACACGATCGAGGGGCTGGTCATGGGCCCATCCTCGCGGCGCACGGGCGCGCGCGGCGGGGGTTGACAAGCATCCGGCGCGGGGTCGGCAGCGCAATCGAGGAGATCGGCACTTCTGAGGACGAATGCGGATCGAGGCGTCATCGGACGCGCAGATGTCCTCGATCGCGTCACGGATGCCGGGATCGCCGGCGCGACGCGCCGGGACCGCCGGTCGCGATCACCGTGCAGCCCCCGGGTCGTCGCCGTGATCAGAAAGGCAGACCGCGGCGCCAGGCAGAAGTTCTCGATCCGTCGGCAAAAGTCGCACAAACGCAAAGCAGCTTATGTCCGAGGGATGCTTGACATGCCCTTCCCGCACCGCCTAGCCTCCCGAACGAAAGATATGTCGGCGAACACAACATATGCGTTCGCGGCATCCGGTCCCTCGAAGGAGAGCACGACCCATGAACAAGCGCGTTCGCACGACCGTCACCGCGGTCGCCGCCGCCGGCCTCATCGCCGGGCGACCATGACGGGGCGATCGCGATCCTGCACCAGGCGTGGGCCAAGTCGCACGGCATCCAGGACGACACCCTCGTCGAGAAGATCGCCGACCTCATCGAGTGGCAGCAAGCGCTGCTGTGAGACCTGCCTGAGGTCGCCGGCCCACGGCCGGGACGGGGCCGCATCCCTCCGGGGGTGCGGCCCCGTCGTCTCTGTCCGGATGCGGCGGCCCACAAGCATCCGCTCCGACACCCCATCGTTGTTCGACCCGGCGCACAAACATTGCGCGCTATTCGGGGGAGATGGTCCGGTGGTGCCATAGTTGGACGATCAATCGCTCCAACCGGTGAGGGGATCGGATATGGACGGATACAGCGCCACCGAGGATCGACGTCGGCACGGGCCGACCGCGAGCCCGGTCAGCACGTCGCCGCTGGCGGCTCTGGCCGACCTCATCGCGCCGCCGGTCGAGCCTGTCGTGCTCGATGAGATCGACGTCAGCATCCTCAAGGCGCTGCGAACGGATGCCCGCAAGTCGCAGCGCTCGCTCTCGAAGGAGGTGCCGCTCTCGCCGCCGGCGATCGGCGAGCGCATCGCGCGGATGGAGCGCATGGGCGTCATCCGCGGCTACACGCTCGAGATCGGCTGGGCCGAGGCCGGCCTGCCGATGATGGTGCACATGTCGATCGCGACCGGTACGGGCGCCGACCTCGTGAGCATCGTCAACGAGCTGCGCCTGATCCCCGAGCTCGTCGCCGTGCACATCGTGACCGGTGGCTGGGACCTGCTCGTGCGGTTCCGCATCCGCGATCAGGTGAACCTGCAGAACGTGCTGCTGGGCAGCGTGTGGCAGATCGACGGCATCCAGCGCGTCGAGACGAACATCGAGCTCGCCCACTTCGAGGGCGACGAGATCTTCCTGCGCAACTGACCCGCGGCCCGCACTGATCTGCGGCGCTCCGTCGGAATGCCCGACGCCCGAGGTGGGCGTCAGAGCGACGACACGTCGTGTCCGGCGGGCACCGACACGATGAGCGACTGCGGTTCGATGCGGCAGTCGATGCCGACGGCCAGCCCGAACTCGTCACCGTCGAG
>JAUHVN010000252.1 GCA_030425055.1 Actinomycetes bacterium
TGAGGCCCCAGTCGGTGCACACGATGCCGTCGAAGCCGAAGCGCTCGCGCAGCAGACCGGTGAGCACGCCCTTGTTGAAGCCGAAGCCGACCTCTTCGTACTCGGTGCCGACGGGCATGCCGTAGTCGGGCATGATCTGGCGTCCGCCCGCGGCGAAGACCGCCTCGAAGGGCTTGAGGTGCAGCTCGAACTGCCCGCCGGGGTAGACCTGCTCGCGGCCGTAGTCGAAGTGGGGGTCCTCGCCGTCCTTCTGGGGTCCACCGCCGGGGAAGTGCTTGGTCATCGTCGAGACCGAGCCAGGCCCGAACGTCGCGCCCTGGAACCCGCGCACGTAGGCGGCGCCCAGCTCGCCCGACAGGTCGGGGTCTTCGCCGAACGTCTGCAGCTGGCGAGCCCAGCGCGGCTCGGTCGCGAGGTCGACCTGCGGGTGCAGGGCGACGCGGATGCCGACGGCCGTGTACTCGCGGCGGGCGATGTCGGCGAACTCCTCGACGAGGGCGGGGTCGTGGGTCGCGGCGAGGCCGAGCGGCTCGGGCCACTGCGAGAACGGCCCGGCGAAGAACGCGGCACCCGGATTCTCGCTGAAGCTGTGGCGAGGGTCCGTCGAGATCGTCACGGGGATGCCGAGCCGCGTCGAGGCCGCGAGCTCCTGCAGCTTGTTGTGCCAGCGCGCGATGTGGGCGGCCGACGGCGCGACGCCGAGCAGGTTGAAGTGGGTCATGCCGCGGTCGACGACGTACTCGCGGTTCGAGGCGATGCCGAACACCGGGTCGCCCTCGGAGAGTTCGCCGCCCTCGCCCATCGCGATCATGGTCTGGAAGAACAGCCCGGCCTTCTCGGCCAGGGTCATCTGCGACAGCAGGATCTCGACGCGCTGGTCGACGGAGAGAGAGGCGTCGCGGTAGCGGGTGTCGACGGCGGTCGTGGCGGCGTCATTGCTCATGCCCACATCGTAAACCGAGTATTATTTGGTTTTCAACCGTATGCGTCGCACGGATGCCCGCACTGCGGCATCCGTCAGAACAGACCGACGATGCGCCCGTCCTCCTCGACGTCGATCGTGGCCGCAGCGGGAACCGCCGGCAGCCCCGGCATCGTCATGATGTCGCCGCAGATCATGACCACGAATCCGGCACCCGCCGCGAGGCGCACCTCGCGGATGTCGACGACGTGGTCGCTCGGCGCTCCGCGCAGCTTCGCGTCGGTCGAGAACGAGTACTGCGTCTTGGCGACGCACACCGGCAGGTGTCCGAAGCCGTCGTCCTGAAGCCGGCGGATCTGGGCGCGCACGGCCGTGCTCGCGGTGATGTCGGATGCGCCGTAGACGCGCGTCGCGATCGCCTTCATCTTCTGCCACAGCGGCGCGTCGTCGGGGTAGGTGAACGCGAGCTCGGACGGCTCGGCGCACAGGTCGACGACCGCACGGGCGAGCTCCTCCGCCCCCGCGCCACCCTCGGCGAAGTGACGCGCGACGACGGCGCGCCCACCGGCGGCCTCGACCTCTTCGACGAGAGCCTGCACTTCGGCATCCGTGTCTTCGGCGCGATGGTTGATCGCGACCACGGCGGGGATGCCCCACGTCTCGCGCACGGTGCAGAGGTGCCGCGCGATGTTCGCACAGCCCCGCCGCAGCGCGTCGACGTCTTCGACCGGCAGCTCAGCGACCTCGACGCCGCCGTGGAACTTCATCGCGCGGACGGTCGCGACGATCACCGCCGCCGAGGGGCGCAGGCCCGTCGACCGGCACAGGATGTCGACGAACTTCTCGGCGCCCAGGTCGGCGCCGAAGCCCGCCTCGGTGACGACGTAGTCGGCCAACTTGAGGGCAGAACGCGTCGCGATGGCCGAGTTGCACCCGTGCGCGATGTTGGCGAACGGTCCGCCGTGCACGAAGGCCGGGGTGTGCTCGAGCGTCTGCACGAGGTTGGGCGACAGCGCGTCGCGCAGCACCGCGGCCATCGCGCCGTCGGCGTCGAGGTCGCGGGCGCGCACCAGACTGCGATCGCGCGTGTAGGCGACCACGATGTCGCCGAGGCGACGCTTGAGGTCGGCGAGGTCGGAGGCGAGGCAGAAGACCGCCATCACTTCGGATGCCACGACGATGTCGAAGCCCGACTCGCGCGGATAGCCGTTGCCCGGGCCGCCGAGCCCCACGACGATGTCGCGCAGCGCGCGGTCGTTGACGTCGAGCACGCGACGCCACGTCACGCGGCGCACGTCGATGCCGAGCGCGTTGCCCTGATGCACGTGGTTGTCGATGAGAGCGGCGAGCAGGTTGGTGGCGACGCCGATCGCCGCGAAGTCGCCCGTGAAGTGCAGGTTGATGTCCTCCATGGGCACGACCTGCGCGTGGCCGCCGCCGGCGGCCCCGCCCTTCATGCCGAAGACCGGGCCGAGCGCGGGCTCGCGCAGGCAGATCATCGCGTCTTCGCCGATGCGCGTGAGCGCGTCGCCGAGCCCGACCGTCGTCGTCGTCTTGCCCTCGCCGGCGGGTGTCGGCGACACCGCGGTCACGAGAACCAGCCGGCTGCCGGGGCGCTCGGGCAGTGCATTGAGGTACGGCAGCGACACCTTCGCCTTGTGGCGGCCGTACGGCTCCAGCGCCTCGTCGGGGATGCCCAGCCCGTCGGCGATCTCGCTGATCGGCCGCATCGTGGCGGCCTGGGCGATCTCGATGTTGCTCGGCATCGTCACCGGCTCCTTCTGCGGCCTCGTCGCCGCCTCGCCAGCCTACGCGGGCGGCGACGGCTCGGCGGATGCGGCCGGATCGCCGGCATCCACGATCCACCGCGCGGCGGCCGCGGCGAGTTCGTCGACGGAGGCGGCGACATCGAGCGCGACCCCCCGCTCGTCGGGATCGAGCGGCTCGAGCGTGTCGAGCTGCGAGGCAAGCAGGGCGGGTGGCATGAAGTGCCCCGTGCGCGCGCCGGCGCGGGCCGACAGCAGCTCGCGCGACCCGGTGAGATGGACGAACACCGTGTCAGGTGCCGCCGCGCGCAGCCGGTCGCGGTACGAGCGGCGCAGCGCCGAACACGCCATGACGAGGCCCGGGGCCTCGGCGAGCGCACGGCCGACCTCGTCGAGCCACGGCCGGCGATCGGCGTCGGTGAGCGGGATGCCGGCGGTCATCTTGTCGCGGTTGGCCGCGGGATGCAGGTCGTCGGCGTCTTGGAAGTCGACGCCCAGCCGCGCGGCGAGCGCGGTGCCGACCGAGGTCTTGCCCGCGGCGGAGACCCCCATCACGACGACGCGCGGCGGGTCGGACCTGTCGGATCCGCGGCTCATCGGCAGGTCGCCGCGATGTCGATGAGCTCCTGCGGCGGGAAGCCGTACGCCTGCGTTCCGTTTCCGGGTGTGTCGAACCCCATGCTGATCGCCCACGCGGTCGCCCACAGTTCGTTCTGGTCGGGGTCATCCGAGTCGAAGAGATCGCTGCACTTCGAGGTGATCGAGTGCCCGACCTCATGCGTGACGAGAGCCTGCGCGTCGACCGACGGCCAATTGACCGCGACCGAGTCCGACAGCGTGATGGTCGAGAACCCCCCGCGGCCGGTGTTCCATGTCGCGGTCCCGGCCATGCCGAAGAACCCGCCGACCCCGTTGACGACGGGTGCCCAGTCGAAGTCGAGCGTGACGCCTCCTGCGATCGATCGCGCGTACTCCTCGATGGTCAGCCGGGTGTCGAACAGCGGTCCGGCCTTCTCGGCGAGCTCGGCGGCCGACGAGGTCTTCAGGGCCTCGGCGGCGTTCGCGTACGCCGTGAAGGCGAGCCCGGCACCCGACCCCGCCCTCTCCTGGCCGGCGGCGCGCTCGGCCGCGTCGACGAAGTCGAGCATGACGGTCGCGCGCGCCGAGATGTGCTCGGCCTCGAGCGCCTCGGCGGCGGGCGGAACGGTGCTGTACAGGTCGACCGCCGCCGTCGTCACGGCGCCATCCTCGATGTCGAGCGCGGCGACGGCGGCGTCGAGCGCGCCGGCCTGCGCACGCAGCACGGGTTCCGCCTGGTCGAGTTCAGCAGCCGCAGCGAAGAGCTCCCAGGGCCACACCGGCTTGACGGTGTTGAGTACGGGGCCTGCGACGGCCAGCAGCTGCTCGGTCTCGTCGACGGCGCCCTCGAGCAGACCGGCCGCGTCGGCGAGCGCGGTACGCGCGCCCGGATCGACGAGGTCGTCGGCGGCCGAGTCGACGATCGACGCCGACGCCGTGACCGCGGTCGCCCCGCTGTCGGCGGCGCTGCGCGCCGATTCGGCGGACGCCTCGTACACGACGACGGCCTCGTCGGCCGCAGCCTGCGACTCGTCGAACGACAGGTTCGCCCACACGTGCACCGCGGCGGCCCCCGCCGCCAGCAGCGCGACCGCTCCGGCGATGAGCGCCCAGGGCCAG
>JAUHVN010000253.1 GCA_030425055.1 Actinomycetes bacterium
GGTGGTGCTCACGACGCGCACCCGCGCCGAGGCGGAGGGCTGGACCGTGCTGGCGTCGATCGGCGCGTTCGGCCAGGTCGCCGGTCCCGACAACTCGCTGCAGGAGCAGCCGGCCCGTGCGCTGATGGAGGCGTGCGCCAAGGAGGGCGTCCACCCGCGAGAGCTCGACATGGTCGAGGTCAACGAGGCGTTCGCGTCGGTGCCCCTCGCCTGGCTGCGTGAGCTCGACGTCGATCCGGCGAAGCTCAACCCGTGGGGCGGGGCGATCGCGCTGGGGCACGCGGTCGGTGCGTCGGGGACGCGGCTGTTGGGAACCCTCGTCGCACACCTCGAGACGACCGGCGGCCGCTACGGACTGCAGACGATGTGCGAGGGCGGCGGGCTCGCCAACGCCACGATCATCGAGCGGATGTGAGGTCGGAAGCGATTTACTGCAAGCGCTTGCATTAACCGCATCGGGCGGGCTAACCTCGGCGGACACGCACCGCCCGGCACGTCGACGTGCCACGAGCCCCGCCCCCAGGAGCCCCTGTGTCGAAGACGACCACAGCCCGTGTCCGCCGCTTCATCGCCGGTCTCACCGCCGGAGCACTCGTCGTCACGGGGGGAGTGATCGCGGCCGGACCGGCCGTCGCCGCCGAGCGCACCTTCGCCGTCGTCGGCAGCCTGCAGTCCGCGATCGGGTGCCCCGGTGACTGGCAGCCGGAGTGCACGGCCTCCGAACTCCAGCCGACCGCGACGGCGGGCGTCTACGCCGCCGAGTTCGAGGTTCCCGCCGGCGACTGGGAGTACAAGGTCGCCGTCGACGACGCGTGGGACGAGTCGTACGGACTTGAGGGGAACAACATCCCGCTCACCCTCGCGGGGCCCGCCACCCTCCGCTTCCTCTTCGACGACACCACCCACCGCGTGGGACTCGAGGCGGTGTCGCTGCGCGGCGACTACTCCGACGCGGATGCCGACCTCGTCGCCGCGCCCGTGCGCCAGCCCGGCAGCGACGAGCAGTTCTACTTCGTCATGACCGACCGGTTCGCCAATGGTGACACCTCCAACGACACGGCGGGCATCGCCGGCGACCGCCTCGCGCACGGCTTCGACCCGACCGACAAGGGGTTCTTCAACGGCGGGGATCTCGCCGGGCTGCACGGCAAGCTCGACTACATCGCCGGTCTCGGCACCACCGCGATCTGGCTCACGCCGAGCTTCGCCAACAAGCCCGTGCAGGGCACCGGCGCAGACGCGAGCGCCGGCTACCACGGCTACTGGGTCACCGACTTCACGCGCATCGACCCGCACCTCGGCACCAACGCCGAACTGCAGGCGCTCATCGCCGACGCGCACGCCCGCGGCATCAAGGTGTACTTCGACATCATCACCAACCACACCGCCGACGTGATCTCGTACGCCGAGGGCCAGTACTCGTACATCGACCAGGCGACCGAGCCCTACCTCCGCGCCGACGGCACCCCGTTCGACCCCGCCGACTACGCCGGCACCGGCACGTTCCCCGCCCTCGACGCCGCCACGAGCTTCCCCTACACACCGGTCGTCGCGCCCGCCGAAGCGGATGCCAAGACCCCGGCCTGGCTGAACGACCCGACGCTGTACCACAACCGCGGCGACTCGACGTGGTCGGGCGAGTCGGTCACCTACGGCGACTTCGCCGGCCTCGACGACCTGATGACCGAGCATCCGACCGTCGTCAACGGGTTCGTCGAGGTCTACCAGGACTGGATCGACCTCGGCATCGACGGCTTCCGCATCGACACCGCCAAGCACGTGAACTTCGAGTTCTGGGAGCAGTGGTCGACCGAGGTGCTCGACTACGCGCACGCGGCCGGCAAGCCCGACTTCTTCATGTTCGGCGAGGTGTACGACGCCGACCCGGTCAAGCTCGCCCCGTACATCCGCGACACCGACATGAACTCGGTGCTCGACTTCACCTTCCAGTCGGCGGCGGTGAGCTTCGCCGCCGGCAATAGCGCGAAGGGCCTGCAGTCGCTGTACGCCGGCGACGACCGCTACACGACACCGGACTCGTCGGCGACGGCGCTGCCGACCTTCCTCGGCAACCACGACATGGGCCGCATCGGCTACTTCCTGCAGGCCCAGTCGCAGCCGCTGCAGCGCGACCTGCTGGCGCACGACCTGATGTTCCTGGGCCGCGGACAGCCCGTCGTGTACTACGGCGACGAGCAGGGCTTCGCGGGCGCGGCACCCGGCAACGACAAGAGCGCACGCCAGACGCTGTTCGCCAGCCAGGTGCCCGAATACCAGAACCAGAACCTCATCACCGGCGAGAACGCCGGCTCGACCGACCGCTACGCCACCGACGCGCCGGTGTACGAGTACATCGCCGATCTGGCGGCACTGCGCGAGGCGAACCCCGCACTGGCGACCGGTGCGCAGATCGAGCGCTTCGTCGCGGACGGCCCGGGCGTCTACGCGTTCTCGCGCGTCGACCGCGACGACAAGGTCGAGTACCTCGTCGCCGTCAACAACGCGACCAGCGAGCAGACCGTCGAGCTGTCGACCCTCACCGGGTCGGCCTCATTCGCCGCGGTCTACGGCGACGGCGCGACGTTCACCACGGATGCCTCAGCAGCGGCATCCATCACCGTGCCGGCCCTGTCGGCGGTGGTGTGGAAGGCGGATGCCGCGGTGTCGGCGCCTTCCGCCCCGCACGCGCTGACGATGACCGCTCCCGCGCCCGGCGCCGCACTCGCCGGGCAGGTCGCCGTCAGCGCCGACATCGACGACGCGACGTGGGCCGAGACGAGCTTCGCGTGGCGCGTGGTCGGCGGGTCGGAGTGGCATCCGCTCGGCACGGCCGAAGACACCGAGCCGCGCGTGTTCCACGACATCCGCGGTCTCGCCCCGGGCACGCTCGTCGAATACCGCGCGATCACGACGGATGCCGCGGGCGGCCGCGCTGCGGCATCCACCTACGCCTCGGTCGGCCACTCCGTTGCGCTCGCGGTCGAGGAGGAGCCCGAGTCGGACATCGACATGGTGACCGTGCCCGGCAACCTCAACAGCGCGATGGGCTGCGCCGGTGACTGGAGCCCCGGCTGCGAGGCGGCCAAGCTGGCCCTGCGCGCCGACGGCATCTGGGCGGGCACATTCGACCTGCCCGCCGGCGACTACGAGTACAAGGTCGCGATCAACGGATCGTGGGACGTCAACTACGGCGCGAACGGTGTGCCCGGCGGTCCGAACATCGCGATCAGCCACGGCGGCGGTCCGATCACGTTCTACTTCGACCCGCGGTCGAACATCATCCAGTCGACGGCTGAGGGTCCGATCGTCACGCTGCCCGGCTCGTTCCAGGAGGAGATCGGATGCCCGGGCGACTGGCAGCCCGAGTGCCTCGCGAGCCTGATGGCCGACGGCGACCGTGACGGCGTCTACGAGTTCTCGACCGACGCGATCCCCGCCGGCGCGTACGAGGTGAAGGTCGCCCATGGCTTGAGCTGGGGCGAGAACTACGGCGAGGGCGGTGCGCCCGGAGGGGCGAACCTGTCGTTCAGCGTCGGCGACGGCGAGCTCGTCGTGTTCCGCTACACGCTCGAGACGCACATCCTCGAGATCGTCGTCGAGAACCCGCCGCTCGCGGGCGTCGGCGAGGAGCGCGCCCACTGGATCGACGCCGACACGCTCGTGTGGCCCGCGGGACTCGGGCAGACCGACGGCGCGGATTACGAGCTCTACGCCTCGGTCGATGCGGCGATCGCCCTCGTCGACGGCGAGGTGACGGGCGCCGACCCGATCGCGCTCGAGGTCGGCGACGGCCTCACCGCCGACCAGGTCGAGCGGTTCCCGGCTCTCGAGGGCGGCATCGCGCTGCACCTCGACGGCATGAGCCGCGACGCGGTCGCCGCCCTGCTGGCGGGCCAGCTGATGGTCGCGCAGCGCGACGCCGACGGCGCGCTCACCGGGTTCACCGGTGTGCAGATCCCCGGAGTGCTCGACGATCTCTATGCGGATGCCGTCGACGAGGTCGAGCTCGGCGTGAGCTTCCAGGGCAACAAGCCGACGTTCCGGCTGTGGGCGCCGACGGCGCAGGCGGCGACCCTGCTGACGTGGGAGGCCGGTGCGACCGGTGACCCGCAGCGTCATGAGGCGTCGTGGGATGCGGCATCCGGAGTCTGGAGCGTGAAGGGCAAGACCGCGCTCAAGGGCGACGAGTACCTGTGGGAGGTCGCGGTGTATGCGCCGTCCACCGGCGCGGTCGAGACGAACACGGTCACCGACCCGTACTCGGTCGCGCTCACGCTGAACTCGGAGCGCAGCGTCGCGATCGACGTCGACGACAAGCAGTGGAAGCCGAAGGCGTGGGAGAAGACGAAGGCGCCCATCGTTCCGCGTCCGGTCGACCGCGCG
>JAUHVN010000254.1 GCA_030425055.1 Actinomycetes bacterium
CCGCCCGGTCCTCGGGGATGCTGCCGAAGCCGGTCGGCGCCGACAGCTGAGGCCCGTCGGCCGCCGGATGCTCGGCCCACGACTGCAGCACGGTGCGGCCGTGCTCGCGGGCCGTCTGCTCGACGACGTCGTACGCACGGGCCCCGATGCCGAGGCCCTGTGCACTGCGCAGCAGCTCGACGAGCCAGTAGACGTTCTTCGATCCGGGATGCTGCGGCACGTCGACGCCGGCACGACCGACGATCTCGCCGTCGAGCACGAGGACCCACACGAAGCGCAGCTCGTCGGGGTCGGGTCGGTAGTACGGCAGCAGCTCGTCGGCGGCGATGCCGTCGTCGTCGTTCCCGGTGATCTCGCGGTAGATCGCGTTGCGGACGTGCACCATCTCGACGAAGTCGCCGGCGTCGGCGGCGTCGACGGAGGCGGGGATGGTCAGGGGCCGGATCTCGAGTCCGGCGAGCGTGGTGGTCATGGTCGATGCTTCCTCGGTGAAGTCGTGGTCTGCGGTGTGCGGGCCGGATGCCGGGTCCGTCGGCGGTGTGGGCCGACGGACCCGGGGTGCCGTCATCGGCGGTGCGCGAGGTGGGCCTCGCGCTCGTAGGCGAGCTCCCGGCGCTCGCGATCGATCAGGGCACGGTGTGCGAGCGAGTGACGTTCGCGGTCCGTCGCGGTGCGCGTGCTCCAGAGGATCAGGCGCAGCGCGATCCTCAGGGTGAGGCGGTCGATCAGCGAGATGCGGGTGTCGCGGCTGGGAAGCCGCAGCGTATCGGGGAAGTCCGACGTGCGCTGCGGCGCGGTGGTGGTGTTCATTTCGATGCTCTTTCGATGGAGAGGGATGCCTCGACGGGCGCCGAGGCGGAGATGCCGTGCCGCAGCACGACGGGCGGATGCGCGGAAGGGGAGCGGACCTGTGATCAGGTGCGCGATGGGAGTCCTGGCCCGGAGATAGGCAGACTCGTCCCCTGCGCGGGGCTCAGGAGGCGGTGTGAGCGCGACCGTTCTGGAACATGCCGAAGGAGACGGTCCTCGGCGGGCAGACACGGGTGGGCGCGCCGATCGGCGCGGCGACTCCGGTGGTGTTCATGATCATCATGGCTGAGGACCTCCTTTCTCGACTTCGGATGCGGAGAGTGACATTAGCGCCCCCGAGATGCCGACGTCAAGCGGATTCTCGGTTTCGGTCGACGGCGGGTGTGTCGCGGCATCCTCGGCGCACCGCCCGCCTGCGTCGAGGACGCGCCGGATTCGGGTAGCGTGTCCGGGTAATCGGCCGGGGCGGAAGGGCGCATCCATGCACCTGAAGAGCGTGACGCTCAAGGGTTTCAAATCGTTCGCCCAGCCGACCACCTTCGCGCTCGAGCCGGGCGTGACGTGCATCGTCGGACCCAACGGATCGGGCAAGTCGAACGTCGTCGACGCGCTCGCGTGGGTGATGGGGGAGCAGGGGGCCAAGACACTGCGCGGCGGCAAGATGGAGGACGTCATCTTCGCCGGAACGTCGACACGCGGTCCTCTCGGTCGCGCCGAGGTGCAGCTGACGATCGACAACAGCGACGGGGCGCTGCCGATCGAATACGCCGAGGTGAGCATCAGCCGCACGCTGTTCCGCAACGGGGCGAGCGAGTACGCGATCAACGGCGAGGTCTGCCGGCTGCTCGACGTGCAGGAGCTGCTGAGCGACTCGGGCCTCGGCCGTGAGATGCACGTCATCGTCGGTCAGGGGCGACTCGACAGCGTGCTGCAGGCGACCCCGGAGGACCGCAGGGGATTCATCGAGGAGGCCGCGGGCATCCTGAAGCACCGTCGCCGCAAGGAGAAGACGCTGCGCAAGCTCGACGCGATGGAGGCGAACCTCACGCGGCTGAGCGATCTCGCCGGTGAGCTGCGCCGCCAGCTCAAGCCGCTCGGGAAGCAGGCCGAGATCGCGCGCGAGGCCGCCACGATCGCCGCGGTCGTCCGCGACGCCAAGGCGCGGCTGTTCGCGGACGAGCTCGTGCAGTTGCGCGCACAGCTGGCCGACCACACCCGAAACGAGCAGGAGCGTCACTCCGAGCGGATGGTGCTTCAGGACCAGGTCGACAACGTGCGGGCACGCATCGAGTCCCTCGAGGCGCAGCAGCGCTCGGATGCGGTGGACGCGGCGCGGAGCACGGCGTTCGGCCTGGAGCGCGTGCAGGAGCGTCTGCGCGGTCTGTACACGCTCGCCGGTCAGCGGCTCGCCCTGCTGGGCGAGGACGACGACGCCATCGCGGCGGCACCGACGGTCTCGCAGGCGAGCATCGACGAGGTGCACGCCGAGATCGAGACGCTCACCGACGCTCTCCAGCAGGCACAGGATGCCGCGGCGGAGGCGTCCCGCGTGGTGGTGCGGGCGCGCGGCGAGCTCGACGCGCTCGACGTCGACATCGCGGCGCAGAGCGCACTCGTGTCCGAGCACGACATGCGCATCACGGCGCTGCGCGGATCGGCCGAGGCGGCGGAGTCGGCGCTCGGCGCCGTGCTCGCGGCGGTCGAACGGCAGCAGCGCGCGCTCGATGCGGCGCTGGCACGTCGCGCCGAGACCGAGCAGGAGCTCGCCGGCGTCGACCCGGACCTGGCGCCCGAGGGATCGTCGGCCGAGTACGCGGCGGCCTACGACACCGCGCAGCGCGAGGCGGCCGACGCCGAGTCCGCCGCGGCCGACCTGCGCGAGCGACTGCATGCCGCCGAGCGCGAGGTCGAGGCGCTCACCGCGCAGACCTCGGCGTTGACCCGCGCGCTCGAGGTCAGGAACGCCGCCGCCGAGATCGTCGCGGGCGGCGGCGAGGGCGTCCGCGGCCTCATCGGCGACGCGATCAAGGTCACGCCGGGCTTCGAGGCGGCGATCGCCGCCGCGCTCGGACCGGTCGCCGAAGGTGTGCTGGTCGGAACGGCCGACGACGCCTACGCCGTGGCGGCACAGGCCCGTGACGGCGAACTGGGCACCGTCGACATCGCGATCGCCGACGCCCCCGACCGCTCGCTCGACGTGCCCGTCCCCGCGGGCGTCCGCGCGGCGCGCGACGTCGTGACCGCGCCCCGCGGGGTGCTCGGCCTGCTCTCGGCCGTGTACATCGCCGATGACCTGACGACCGCCGGCGCGGCGGCTTCCGAGCTCGCCGAGGCCGGCGTGCGCGCGACTGTCGTCACCGCCGCGGGCGAGGTGGTCACCGAGCACACCGTGCGCGCAGGATCGGGCCAGGGGCGCTCTCGCCTCGAACTCGCCGCCGAGCGCGACGGCGCCGCCGGGCGCCGCGACGAGCTGGTCGTCGTCGCGGACTCGCTGCGCGAGGCGCTTGCCGACACGGTCACGGGACTGGATGCCGCACGTCAGCGGACGAAGGCCGCGCTGACCACGCTGCGCTCGCACGACGCGGCTCTGGCCGCCCACACCGAACAGGTCAACCGCGCCACCCTGCGCCACGAAGCGGCAGTCGCCGAGTGCGACCGGCTCGCGGCCGGGCTCGCCCAGGCGCAGACGGCCGTGACGGATGCGCGGGATGCCGCCCGCTCGGCGGAGGATCAGCTCGCTTCGGCTCTCGAGGCTCCGCGTCCGATCCTCGACGCCTCGGCCCGTGACGGGCTGCTCGAAGCGCTCGAGTCGGCCCGCGACGGCGAGATGCGTGCGCGTCTCGACGTCGAGACGCTCAAGGAGCGCATCCGTGCCGAGCAGGCGCGGGCGGCACAGCTCGAGCGCCAGCGCGAACGAGAGCGCGAAGCGGCCGCCGAAGCCGCGCGGCGCGCGGTGCTGCGACGTGGTCAGCGCGAGATCGCCGCCGGTGTCGCGAGCGACCTGCCCGCCGTGCTCGACTCCGTCGATCGGTCGGTGTCGCAGGCGCGCGTCGAGCTGGTGGCCGCCGAGTCGGCGCGCACGGCGGTCACCGCGGAGCTCGCCGAGCTGCGCAGACAGGAGACCGCCGCCAGGGAGCGGCTCGCGGGACTCACCGAGAGCGTGCACTCGATCGAACTGCAGATCCACGAGAAGCGGCTCCACGTGACCGGTCTGGTCGAACGCGTGATCAGCGAGCTCGGACTCGACGAGAATATTCTGGTTTCGGAATACGGTCCGGATCAGGCTGTTCCCGTCGTCACCGACGACGGTGAGGAGACGACCGAACCGTACGACCGCGCCCGTCAGCGTCGCCGCCTCCAGGAGGCGGAGCGCAAGCTGTCGCAGCTCGGCAGGGTCAATCCGCTCGCCCTCGAGGAGTTCGCGGCGCTCGAGCAGCGTCACGCGTTCCTCACCGAGCAGCTCGCCGATCTGACGCAGACCCGCAAGGACCTCATCACGATCATCGAGGAGCTCGACGAGCGCATGCAGTCGAT
>JAUHVN010000255.1 GCA_030425055.1 Actinomycetes bacterium
CGCCCGAGAACCGAACGCCCGCTCGCACGGAAGGGGTCGGCGAGCATGCGCTCACCGACCCCCTCACCTGCGGTCCGCTACGGGCGCACCGAGCCCGAGCCCGGCAGCACCTTGACGGCGACCGAGTCGGACACGGTCGCCTGACCCGACGAGTCGGTGACCACTGCGCTCAGCTGCACCGTGGTCGCCTTGCGCACGGTGTCGGCCGTCCACGAGAAGGTGTACGGCGAACTCGTGCTGATGCTCACCACCTCACCGTCGACCAGGAACGCCACCGACGCGATCGCGAAGTCGTCCGTCGCGCGCACGACCAGGTCGAGCACGTCGCCGCCCTTGACCTTCGCGCCGACGCCCGGGTTGACCACCGCGGCGGTCGGCGCCTCGTCCGCGACCTCGCCGACGCCCGTGGGGGCGTCCGCCGACTCGGTCACGACGACACCATCCGCGTCGACGAGGTCGACAGCGGTCGTGTTGCCGGTGATGCGGCTGTTCTCGACGAAGCCGTCGAACCCGTTGGTGTAGCGCACGCCCACCTCGGAGCCGCTTCCGGTCACGACGGTTCCGGTCACGTACCCGTGCTGGCGCAGCCCGGAGCGCTCGTCGTTCTCGGGAGCGCCGTCGGTTCCGCGACCGCCGTCGAACAGGATGCCGCCGGCCTGGTAGCCGGTCACCACGCTGTTCGCGATCGTCAGCTCGGTCTCGACCGTGGCCGGTCCCGCGCCCTGCAGGTGGCCGGTCTTCACGACGCCCCACCCGTGCGGGTTCGCCTCGGAGGCGACGAGCGGTCCGACGACGGATTCGGAGATGCGGCCGGCCGTGTTGAAGAAGGCGATGCCCGCTTCGGCGACCACGCTGCCCGACGTGACGGTCACACCCGAGATCTCCACGAACAGCTCGTTCGTGTCGGTCGATCCGAGCGACTGCCGCGAGACGGTGATGACGTTTCCGCCGCCGTCACGCAGGTAGGGCGTGCTGCCGGCGAGGGTCGTCAGATCCTGCGACGGCATGATCGTCACCTTGTCGGCGCCGGCACCCTTGATCTTCAGCGGCTTGCTGATCGTCAGGCCGTTGAGTGCACCCGAGGCCACGGGCACACGCGCGCTGTTCACCGGAGTGGACTGCTCTTCGTAGACGCCTTCGCAGACCACGATGGTGTCCCACGGCGACGCGTAGTCCACAGCATCCTGGATGCTGGTGAAGTTCGCGTTCGAGCACTGCGCGAGGTCGTCGTCGACGACCCACGTGGTGTTCGCAGCCGTGTCGCCCACCGTGTCGGGCAGCGTGAGCTGACCGGCCGTGATGTCGGTCTGCATCAGGAACGACAGCGGGTCGGGACCCGTCGCCGGTGCGCCGTAGCCCGCGCCCTGGTCGACGGCGATGCCGTCGGACAGGATGAGCGGTGCCTTGGTGGCCGCCTCCTGGAACCGCACGTCGGCGATCTGGATCGATCCCGACGACGGGGTTCCCTCGACGCCGAAGCGCAGTTCGACCTTCGACAGCGACGAGATGTCGATGCCCTGCGTCTTGAACTCCTTCAGCGGCACGCGGATCTGCTCGAGCACGATGTGCGTGTGGCGGGTCTTGTCACCCGTCGACATGTGCAGCGCATTGCCCCAGCGGGGGTCGCCGGCGTTGACCGACGCCTCCTTGCCCTTGGTGTCGGTCAGGACGATCTCGAAGTCCTGGGTCGACGCCGCGGGGTCGAACATCACGGGGCTGATCGGCTCACCGGGCTCGCGCGAGACGTATCCCGGGTTGCGCGGGTCGAAGAAGTTCACGTCGGCGCTCAGGGCCAGGGCCTTGAGGTTGCTGACGTCCTTCGACGCATCCGGAATCTGGGCGGTCAGCGTCGCTTCTGCGCCGTCCTCCCACGCCAGCGCGAGCTGGCGGCCGTACGAGTGGTTGATCGGCGAGTTCTCGCGGGTGCCGTTCTGACCGCCGACCTCGCTCGGGTTGGGCAGCGGGCACTGCTTGGCCGCCGTCGGAAGACCCGAGATGCCGAGCACCGACGGGCTGAACTGGTCGGGCTCGGGGTTGCACCAGTCGAACCCGGTCGCCGGCTCGGGACGCGGGGTCACGCCGCCGTTGTCGAGGTACGGGTTCGCGAAGCCTTCACCGATCAGGGCGCCGCCCAGAGCGTTGAGGGTCAGCGGGTTCTCGACCTCGGGCCGGATCACGTCGATGCGCTCGGACGACGGCGCGAAGTACGTCGTCGAGACGCGGTCGGCGCAGTCGATCGCGGTGTCGCCCTCGGTGATGTCGGGGCACGCGCTCTCGGGAACCTGGTAGTGGTTCTCGGTCGTCGTCAGCTCACCCGTCATGTACGGCTCGAACGCGCCCTCACCGCCGACGTAGCGGCGGAAGAACGAGGCCATGGTGGCCAGGCCGAGCTTCTCCTGCGAGCCCAAGAGCTCGGGGTCGGCCGAGATCTTGGTGTTCACGAGGGGGTTGTACGTGTCGCTGTTGTCGATGACGTACGACGCGGGGTCGTAGCTCGCGGCACCGCTCAGCCGGTGGTTCGTCGGCTGCACGTTGTTCTCGCTGCTGGGCCGCGAGTCACCGCACGCGGCGTCGTTCGAGTTGGTGCCGTCCTGACCGTCGGCGAACCAGACCGAGTTGTACCAGTTGTGGTTCGCGCCCAGGTGCGAGACCTGGATCGACGGGAACGGGTTGTCGCCGTTGATGTACTGGCTGCGCTCGAACATGCGCGCACCCTGCAGGTTCGACACGTCGCCGTCGCACCAGGGGAGGATCGTCATGTACGGCACGCCGTACGGCGCCTTGCGCTCGTAGTCCACCGGCGCGAGCGAGATCACGCCGCGGAGGGGGTAGCGCGGCCCGTCGGTGCGGATGCGGTTGTAGTCGATGAAGCTCGACACCGCGTCGCCACCGCGCGAGTGGCCCATGAGGCCGATGCGCGTCATGTCGAGCTTGCCGGCGAGCGTGTCGCCGATCGTGGTGTGCTCGTCGTCGGGCAGTCCGCCGGGCTCGTTGGCGGCGGTGAGCGCGTCCAGCGTGCCGGCGATCAGCATCCGGCGCTGGTGCATGCCCTTGCCGCTCGTGCCGTCCTGACGCATCATCAGCTGGTCCTGCGAGACCGAGAAGACGGTGTAGCCCCACGTCGCGAGGTTCTCGCCGAGGTAGGCGTAGCCGGCCTCGTTGCGCTTGAACTCACCGCACGTGAGGTCGCCGCTGTTGGTGCCCGAGTCGCACGAGCCGTGGTTGCCGTGCACGAGCACGATCACCGGCGACGGAACGGTGCGGTCGGCGGGGTAGTAGAGCGCTCCGCGGATCTCGATCGTCTCGGCCGCCGCGCTTCCGCGTGCGGTCGGGGCGTTGCCCGACGAGTTCGGCTCCTGGATGTCGACCATGCCGAGCTTGGTCTCCTGGATGGTGGCGGGCGTCAGCGGGCCGCGATCCATGGGGTCGGGGAGGTTGTCGACGTCGATGGTCGGCGCAGCGGCGACCGGCGTCGGTGCCGCGGCTGCGGGCGCGACGGGGAGGAGTAGAGCGATGACAATGGGAATCGGTGCGAGCGCACGCAAGCGTGCGGAGACGGATCGTCTCACGGGGGTCCTCGTTTCTCGTGTGATCGGTTCAGGACCCCAATGGGCTTCTTCTACAGGGACTCCCCAACTGCTCCCATAGGAGACCCACAGGGCTCCCACAGGCGAACGTAGGGATCCCACGTTTCACGTGTGTGCACCGCGAGGTTTCGGGGAGGTTTCATTTGACACGTGTCCCGTGCCGCGACGCGGCGATTGCAAGAAACGTCCGGGGCCCCGCGAAATCGCGGGACCCCGGACGCCTGCCAGAGGCTTTGGCTCGGATCAGCCGAGGATCTTCGCCTTCTGCGCGGCGAACTCCTCCTCGGTCAGCACACCCGCTGCCTTGAGCTGGCCGAGCTTCGTGAGCTGCTCGAGCGTGTCGCTCTCGGTCGCGGCGGGCGCAGCGGGAGCAGCGGGAGCAGGGGCGGGTGCGGGTGGCGGGGGCGCATAGCTCGCCGCCTGCTGCTGCTGTTCGTAGGCCTGCGCTTCGGCCTGCTGCGACCAGCGATTGGCCTGGCGTCGTGAGACGCGGTTGGACACCGCGGTGGCGGTGCCGGCGACGACGGCGGTTCGTGCGACTCCGCGCAACAGTCCCATGATCTGTCCTCCTCAGGAATCAGCGGCGTCGAGTGCGTCGAGCGCGGCCACGATCGCGTTCACCGGAATGCGGCCGGAGTCGATCAGCTGCGCGCCGCTCTTGCGGAGGGCGGTCGCGAACGGCGCCGCCCAGGTGTTCTCGTAGACGAGGATGGCGCCCGATGTGCCCGGCTCCA
>JAUHVN010000256.1 GCA_030425055.1 Actinomycetes bacterium
GGACGCCTCGTACACGACGACGGCCTCGTCGGTCGCAGCCTGCGACTCGTCGAACGACAGGTTCGCCCACACGTGCACCGCGGCGGCCCCCGCCGCCAGCAGCGCGACCGCTCCGGCGACGAGCACCCAGGGCCAGGCCCGCCGGCGAGGGGGAGCAGGCGCGAAGACCGCGCCGTACGGCACGGTTCCCTGCGGATCCTGCGTGAGCTGGGTCACGATGCCGCCGCCACGACTTCGAGCACGGCCTCACCGTACGCTTCGCGCTTCTTCGCGCCGATGCCGGTGATGCCGTCGAGGTCGCCGAGACCCTCGGGACGCGCCTCGGCGAGCGCGCGCAGGGTGGCGTCGCCGAAGACGATGTAGGCGGGCACACCCAGTTCGCGCGCGGTCTCGGCACGCCACGCCCGCAGCGCTTCGAAGAGGGGCTGATCGGCGGCATCCAGCGTCTCGGACGCCGAGGTGCGGCGCTGACGCGACGAACTCGCCCGCGTGAGCACATCGCGACGCAGCGGAACCTCGGCGTCGCCCTTCAGCACGTCGCCGGCCGGCTCTGCCAGCGCGAGCGTGCCGTACTCGCCTCGCGCGACGAGGATGCCGCGGGCCAGCAGCTGCCGCACGACGCTGCGCCATTCCTGGTCGCTGAGGTCGGCCCCGATGCCGTACGTGGTCAGCGAGTCGTGGCCCTGCTGGCGGATGCGCTCGGTGCCGGCGCCTCTCAGGATGTCGATGAGGTGCCCCGCGCCGAACGACTGCCCGCGCTCGCGCTGCAGGCGCACGATCGTCGAGAGCAGCTTCTGGGCGGGCACGAGGCCGTCCCACGTGTCGGGCGGCTCGAGGCACGTGTCGCAGTTGCCGCACGCCTCGGACGGCTCGCCGAAGTAGCCGAGCAGGTTCTGCCTGCGGCATCCGACCGTCTCGCACAGCGCGAGCATCGCGTCGAGGTGCTGTCCGAGGCGCATCTTGTACGAGCGGTCGCCGGGCGACGCGTCGATGAGCCGGCGCTGCTGCACGACGTCGCCGAGCCCGTACGCCATCCACGCGGTCGCCGGCTCGCCGTCGCGGCCGGCACGGCCGGTCTCCTGGTAGTAGCCCTCGACCGACTTCGGCAGGTCGATGTGGGCGACGAAGCGCACGTCGGGCTTGTCGATGCCCATGCCGAACGCGATCGTCGCGACCATCACCACGCCCTCGTCGCGCAGGAAGCGCGACTGGTTCGCCGCGCGCGTCTCGGCGGGCAGGCCCGCGTGGTACGGCAGCGCGTCGATGCCCTGACCCTGCAGGAATGCCGCGGTCTGCTCGACGCTCTTGCGCGTGAGCGCGTAGACGATGCCGGCCGCCCCTCCATCCGGAGGTTGAGCAGCCGACGAAGTCGGCGTACCGAAACCACGGACGAAGGCGAGCAGCTGACGCCGCGGATCGACCTTGGGCTCGATGCGGTACTGGATGTTGGGCCGGTCGAAGCTCGCGACGAAGTGCTTCGCGTCGGGCAGCCGCAGCCGGTCGGTCAGCTCGCGATGCGTCTCGCGCGTG
Organism: Actinomycetes bacterium; assembly: GCA_030425055.1. GTDB lineage: Bacteria > Actinomycetota > Actinomycetes > Actinomycetales > Microbacteriaceae > Microbacterium. Next base: position 1,531 of record JAUHVN010000256.1, read on the forward strand.
GCGGTCGCCGTCAGCGCCATGCGGGGCACACCCGGGAACCGCTCGGCGAGGTCGCCGAGTGCGAGGTAGTCGGGGCGGAAGTCGTGGCCCCACTGCGACACGCAGTGCGCCTCGTCGATCGCGATGACGCTGAGCGTGCCGCGCTGCAGCAGCGCCGACGTGGAGGCGACCGACAGCCGCTCGGGTGCGACGTACAGCAGATCGAGGTCGCCGGCGAGATAGGCCCGCTCGACGCCCGCGCGCTCGGCGGGGGTCTGCGTGGAGTTGAGGTAGGCGGCGTTGACGCCGTTGGCCACGAGCGCGTCGACCTGGTCGTGCATGAGCGCGATGAGCGGGCTGACCACCAGTCCGGTGCCCGGGCGCACGAGCGCGGGCACCTGGTACGTGACGCTCTTGCCGCCGCCGGTGGGCATGAGCACGACCGCGTCGCCGCCGCCGACGACCTGGTCGATGATCGCGGCCTGGTCGCCGCGGAACCCGTCGTAGCCGTAGACCTCGCGCAGCACCGCGCGCGGATCCGCGCCGGTGTGATCGCGACGGGGAGCCGCCGCGAACGCGGGAGCCGGCTCGGCCGCGGGCGCGTCGAACGGCGGCGGGGCCTCGGAGTCGTCGGGCGGCGGCGCGAGGGAATCCGGGTCCCACACGAGGTCTTCGTACGGGTCGGACGGGATGGTCACCCGCCCCACTGTAGTCCGCGCGGGTGACACCGCCCGACGGCGCAGATCAGGACTCGGACGGTTCCTGCGGCAGCTCGGGGCCGTGGTTCCAGGCCAGGATCGCCGGCTGTTCTCGGTAGAACCCGAGCACCGAGACCGACCCCGCATCGAGGGTGATCATCGCGCCGAATCGCGGTGCCTGACGCAGGAAGACCGCCGTGAGGATCCGCAGGAAGTGCCCGTGCGCGACGAGCGCGACGTCGCCGTCGACCATCGCCATCAGAACGCGGTTGAGCACGCGCGATGCGCGCGCGGCGACCTGCTCGACCGTCTCGCCCGGCGTCGCGCCGCGGATCACCCCGTGCGTGAACGTCGTCCAGTTGTAGCCGAGCTCCTCGCGGATGTCCTTCGTGGTGCGCCCCTCGTAACCGCCGTAGTCCCACTCGACCAGCAGCGGGTCCACGACCGCGTCGAGGCCCGCGAGCTCGGCGGTGCGGCGAGCTCGCTGCAGGGGCGAGCTCAGGATGAGCGAGAAGTCGTAGTCGCGCACCAACACGCCGGCCGCCCGCGCGAGCTCCTCGCCGCGCGCGGTCAACGGGATGTCGGTCAATCCGGTGTGCTTGCCCGCTTTCGACCACTCGGTCTCGCCGTGACGCAGCAGCACGAGCTTGCCGCCCGGGTTGTCGGGAGCCGGGCGGTCGGGAAGCGGGTCGTCTTCGTCCACGGCCCCAAACTAGCCCGTCAGCACCACTTCGCGGCGACGGCGGTCACCACGGTGACGTTGCGGTTGGTCGCCGGCTCGAGCAGCTTCGCCGCGCCGAGCGGGTCGACCTCGCCGCCCTGGTACCCGGGTTTGAGCAGCGAGTGGGCCGCACGGCCCCGCACGACCATGTCGCCCTTGCTCGAGCTCGTGGCCTCGACCGCGGCCGCGAGCGCGGCATCCGGGGCGTCCTTCAGCAGGTACACGTAGTGGCGCGCGAGTCCCGGATGCTGCGCGTTGAGCGCCGCCGCGTCGGCGGCGAGGTCGGCGAACTCGGCGGCCGGATACGAGATCGTCGGCACCGCGAAGCCGCGGTCGGCGGCGAACGCCTCCTCCAGCGTCCGCTCGATCTTCGCGCGCGAGCGCATGCGGGTGTCGAACCGCACGTTGCCGCTGGCGATGTGCGTCTCGACCCCGGTGAAGCCGACGCTCTCGACGGCGCGGCGGATGTCGTCCTTCGGGAACTTCCGCGTCGGCCCGAGGTTGATCGCCCGCAGGAACGCCAGGTACGTCGCCATCGTCCTACAGTCGCACGACCTCGGTGATGCGCACCACCGCCGTTCCCGCCTCTTCCGACGCCGCCAGGTCGACGACACCGCGGATGCGCCAATCGTGGTCGCCCGCGGGGTCGTCGATGGTCTGCTCGACGTTCCAGACCCCGGAGGCCGCGGCATCCGCTTCGTCGATCGTCACGAGGGCCGCCGACCGGGCGGGACCGCCGGTGAGGACCTCGTCGTGGTCGTCGTAGTACCGGTCGAGGGCCGCCGGCCAGTCGACGTCGGGGTCGAGCTCGACCAGCGCGTCGTCGTCCTGCAATGCGGCGAGCTGCACGCGGCGGAACAGCTCGTTGCGCACCAGCACGCCGAACGCGCGCCGGTTGTCGAGCACCGACGGGGGCGCGGGCGGCACGACGGGGACATCCGGGTCGTCCGCGGGGTTGATCAGCGCCTCCCATTCGTCGACGAGGCTCGAGTCGACCTGTCGCACGAGCTCGCCGAGCCACGCCACGACGTCGTGCAGCGACTCGGTCTGCGCCTCGGCCGGCACCGTCTGGCGGATCGCGCGGTACGCGTCGCTGAGATAGCGCAGCACGAGACCCTCGCTGCGGGCGAGCTGATAGAACGACACGAACTCCGAGAACGACAGCGCGCGCTCGAACATGTCGCGCACCACCGACTTCGGCGACAGCTCGAAGTCGCGCACCCACGGCTGGCTCTGCGCGAACACCTCGTACGACTGCGCGAGCAGCTCCTCGAGGGGCTTGGGGTAGGTGATCTCCTCGAGCAGCTCCATCCGCTCGTCGTACTCGATGCCGTCGCGCTTCATCGCGCCCACGGCCTCGCCGCGTGCGCGGTACTCCTGCTGCGACAGG
>JAUHVN010000257.1 GCA_030425055.1 Actinomycetes bacterium
GAACCGGCGTCCGACTCCGAAGAGGATGAGTCCGCGGCAGACGACGAGCCCGCGGTGGACGACGGTGAGCCCGAAGAGCCGCCCGCCGGCGATCGCCCGTGGGAGGCCTATGTCAAGACCGACGCCGACCACGATGCAGACGCGTTCTTCGCGTCGTACGACGGCGCAGAGGCAGCCGAGGGGCATCCCGAACCCGACGGCGAAGCCGAACCCGCCGAAGCCGGAACCGAAGCCGAGCCCGAGACGGAAGGCGAACGCGCTCCCGACGACGAACCCGGCTCCGACGAGGGAGGTGACGACCGATGAGCCTCGCCGCCGCGACCCGTGCCGAGTCGACGAAGCAGTTCAGCACCGCGATGTGGTGGATCCTCGCGATCGTGCTCGCCGCCTACATCGGCTTCACCGCGTCGGTGCTCGGCGTCGTGTTCGCCGCAGCCGCCGACGGCGCTCTGCCCGGTGACAACGTGCCGCCGATCGATGCGGCATCCCTTCCGCCGGTGCTGTACAGCACGGCGACATCGGTCGGATACGTCTTCCCGCTGCTGATCGGCACCCTCATCGTGACGTCGGAGTTCCGGCACCAGACGCTGACGCCGACCTTCCTCGCGACCCCACGGCGCGGCACGGTCCTGGTGCTCATCGGCGTCGGGGTCGGCGTGCTGGTGCGCAACCAGGTCGGCGCCGTCGTCGGCGTGCTGGTGTTCACGCAGTTCCTCGAGCCGGTGTTCCGTGCGGTCGCGTCGTTCGTCGAGGGCCTCGACCAGGTGACCCGGTTCCTGCCGGGCGCCGCGGGCGACGCGCTGGTCGGCGCGAGCGTGTTCACGTCGCTGCCCGGCAGCGGAGCGGCGGATCCGCTCGAGTGGTGGGCCGGCGGCCTCGTGCTGCTCGCGTATGCGGCGGTGTTGCTGCTGATCGGCCACCTGGTGAGCTGGCGCCGCGACGTCGGCTGACCGTCTCTCGCGGCGTCTCTCAGGACTTGGGCGTGAGGGTCGGCACCGGCGCGGTTTCGACGATCTCGGTCACGTCGGCTGCCTCGTCGGTCACGTCGAGGCGCAGCGCCGTCACCAGGTCGCGACCGTGCTGCGTCGTGAGCACGATCCGCTGGAACTCCGGGTGCCCGTCGAGGTCGATCACGACGCTCGGCCGGCGGCGCCGCACGATCGCGAAGTCGGCGCCTCCGCCCGCGGAACGCCACGTGCCCATCGCGATCACGCCGCGTACCTGCGTGCCAGGGCTCGGCACGCCGCGCAGCCACGTCCACGCATCGTCGGTGAGCTGCACCTTTGCGATCGTCTCTCGCTCGATGAGCACATTCCCCTTGCGGAATGCCAGCAGCCGCTCGGTGCCCGACAGCGCCACCTCGAGGCGCGTCGAGTCGAGCAGCAGGGTCACCATGGCGTCAAGTCTGCCAGTCCCCGCAGCGCCGAATGCTCACGAGAGCGCAACGATCGACGGCCCCGGCGGCCGAGCGGCGGTGCGAGACTGGACCGGTGACCCTGCTCGAGCCGTCGCGCGCCGCCGACCCCGCCCGGTCCGCACGGACCGCGGATGCCCTCGTGCGGGCGCGCGCCGGCGAACGCCTCGAGCTCGACGACGCGACCGCGCTGCTCGAGGTCGACGGCGACGATTTCGACGAACTCTGCCGGCTGGCGGCATCCGCTCGCGACCGCGGACTCGCCGACGCGGGCCGACCCGGCATCATCACGTACTCGCGCAAGGTCTTCGTGCCGCTGACGACCCTGTGCCGCGACCGCTGCCACTACTGCGTCTTCGTCGACACCCCCGGTCAGCTGCTCAAGAAGAACAAGCCGGCGTACATGTCGCCCGCCCAGGTGCTGCAGGTCGTGCGGCAGGGCGCCGCGATGGGCTGCAAGGAGGCGCTGCTCACCCTCGGCGACCGCCCCGAGCAGCGCTGGCCCGAAGCGCGCGCGCGGCTCGACGAGCACGGCTTCGCATCGACCCTCGACTACGTCGCCCACATCGCGCGGCTCATCACCGCCGAGACCGGCATGCTCGTGCACCTGAACCCGGGTGTCATGTCGGCGGACGAACTGCGGATGCTGCGCCCCACCGCCCCGTCGATGGGCATGATGCTCGAGACCACGTCGCGCCGGCTGTACGAAGAGCCGGGGCAGGTGCACTTCGGCTCGCCCGACAAGGATCCCGACGTGCGGCTCGCCGTGATCGAGGACGCCGGGCGGCTGCGGATCCCGTTCACGACCGGCATCCTCGTCGGCATCGGCGAGACGATCCGCGACCGCGCCGAATCGCTGATCGCGCTGCGCGACGCGCACGAACGGCACGGCCACGTGCAGGAGGTCATCGTGCAGAACTTCCGCGCGAAGCCCCGCACCGCGATGCAGGATGCCGCCGACGCCGACCTGCGCGAATACGTCGCCGCCGTCGCGGTCGCGCGGCTCGTGATGGGGCCTCACGCGCGCATCCAGGTGCCGCCGAACCTCTCGGATGCCACCGCGTTCGCGCTGCTCGTCGGAGCCGGCGCCGACGACTGGGGCGGCGTGTCGCCGCTGACCGCCGACCACGTCAACCCCGAGCGCCCCTGGCCGCACCTCGACGACCTCGCCGCGCGCACCGCCGAGCTCGGATTCACCCTGCGCGAGCGCCTCACCGCCCACTCCGAGTACATCGGCGACGCCGAGGAGTGGCTCGACCCCGCGATGCACGCGCCGGTCGCCGCCCTCGCCGACCCCGAGACGGGGCTCGCCCGCCCTTCGTCTCCGTCGCTCCGCTCCCTCGCTCAGGGACCCGACGATGCCGAGCAGGTCCCTGAGCGAGCGCAGCGAGACGAAGGGCCGACCCCCGCGCACGACGTGCGCCGACTGGCGGAACGCGCGGCCGACGACCCCGCCACCCTCGACGACGCGGAGTGGACGGCGCTGCTCGAAGCGACCGGCGACGACCTCGACGCGCTCACGGCGACCGCCGACGACGTGCGCCGCTACACCGTGGGCGAGGCGGTCACCCTCGTCGTCAACCGCAACCTCACCTCCAGCGGGTTCCGCGCGGCCCCCGGTGACGACCCGGCCGAGTTCGACCTCGACGACGCCCGCGCCGTCGCCGCCGATGCCGCCGACCTCGGCGCCACCGAGATCTGCGTGCAGGGGCTCATCCCGGCCGACGAGGACCCCGCCGCCTACACCGACCTCGTGCGCGCCCTGCGCGTCGGCGCCCCCGGCATCCACGTGCACGCCTACCGCCCGCAGGACGTGTGGGACCTCGCCGATCGCACCGGCCTCGGCCTCGACGGCGCCCTGCGCAGCCTGCGCGAAGCGGGGGTCGACACCGTGCCTGGCACGGGCGTCAAGGTGCTGAGCGAGCGCGTCCGCGCCGCCGTCGCACCCGGCGACCTCGAGATCGACCGATGGGTCGAGGGCATCACCGCGGCGCACCGCGCGGGCTTCCGCTCGACGAGCGTGCTGTTCTACGGCCACGTCGAGACGGCGGCCGAGCGCATCGCGCACCTGCGGATGCTGCGCGGCATCCAGGCGCAGACCGGCGGCTTCACCGAGTTCGTGCCGATCCCGCTGCCCGGACCAGCGGGCGGCGTGCCGCTCGTCGGCGGCCGCGCCGCGCTCGACGAGCACCGTGCGATGGTGGCGGTGTCGCGCCTGCTGCTGTCGGGCAGCATCGCGCACGTGCAGATCCCGTGGACGCGCATCGGCCGACCCGCCGCGCCCGTGCTGCTGCGCAGCGGCGGCGACGACCTCGGCGGCACCCTGCTCGACGGGCGGGTCAAGCCCGAGGCGGGCATCGAGCACGGTCTCGAGCTGCCGGTGGCGGATGCCGCGCGCCTGGTCGCACCGCTGTTCCGGCCGTTCCGGCTGCGCACGACCGATTACCGGCGCGCCGACGGCGGTGACGCACGATGACGCGCGTCGAGGTCGCGATCGTCGGCGCGGGCTTCGCCGGACTCGGCGTGGCGATGGCGCTGCGCCGATCGGGCCGCGAGTCGTTCGTGCTGCTCGAGCGCGGAGCATCGGTCGGCGGGACGTGGCGCGACAACACGTATCCCGGCATCGCGTGCGACGTGCCCAGTCACCTGTACGGATTCGCCGCACATCCCAACCCCGACTGGTCGGGCGTCTACGCGACCGGACGCGAACTGCACGGCTATCTGCGGGATGTCGCCGAACGCGAGCAGCTGGGCGACCGGCTGCGGCTGTCGACCACGATGCGCGATGCCGCGTGGGACGAAGACGGGGCGGTGTGGCGCATCGGCACCGAGCACGGCGAGGTCGTCGCCGACGCCCTCGTGCTCGCGTGCGGCCGACTCACCGA
>JAUHVN010000258.1 GCA_030425055.1 Actinomycetes bacterium
GGCTGCGGTGTGAGGGGTGCGGTGGTGACCGAGCCAGCCTCGTCGCCGCGCAGGAACGACAGCACGCCGCGCACCTCGTCGAGGCCGGTGGCGCTGAGCGTGCGGATGTTGGCGAGCGCTTCGCGCGCGCGCTCGGGTTCGCGGTCGAACAGGTGCAGGCCGACTCCCGACTGCACCGAGATCTGACTGAGCGAATGGGCCAGCACGTCGTGCAGCTCGCGCGCGATGCGGGTGCGCTCCTCCTGCTCGGCGGTGCGACGGCGGGTCGCGAGCTGCGTGCGCCGCTTCCTCTCGGCGTCGATGCGGCTGCGGATGCCCTCGCCGATCGCGAAGCACAGCGCGAGGCCGACGGTCGTGAGCGCGACGCGGAACGGATGCCAGCCGACGGCGACGATGCCCCCGCCGATCACGGCGACGAGCCACGCGACGCCGACCGAGAGCAGCGCCCACAGCCGGGCGCCGCGCACGACCGCGCCCACGATCGCGAAGGCGATCGCGATCGTCGGGGGACCGGGCTCGGGCGGAATGAACAGCTCGAGGCACGCGAGCGCCGAGACGACGGCGACGGTCGGCCCGGGGTACGCCCGGGCCGCGAGGAGCGCGAGAGCGGAGGCCGCGGCGACGGTCACCGCGAGCAGCCCCATCCCGGGAGGTGTGCGCAGCCACGCGACGACCGCGAGGGTGCCGCCGACCTGGATCAGGAACGACAGGACGACGGGCGCGTAGAGCGTGATCGCGGGCGACGGGCGTCGGCGCGATCCGGTGTCGTCCCACGCGGGTGCCGGCATGCGCTCGATGCTACGCCGGGGCCCAGTGCCGGTCGTCCGAGCGGGGGAGGAGCCGGCCGTACTCCCGGGGGAGTACGGCCGCGGGGTGCGTTCGCGGTCAGACGGCGTCGAGCGCGTCGACGAGCCGGTTCATGGGGCTGCCGAGACCCCACTTCTCGGCGAGGGCTGCGGCATCCGCCTTCTGCTGGTCGGTGAGCGGGCGGAGTCGGTCGTCGCTCGGGTCGAGGTCGAGGTCGCGGACGACCTCGACGACCTTGGGCGCGACCGCGAGGTAGTCGAGCGCCGATTCGATCTTGGCGCGCACACCGGCCGACATGCCCTCGCCGGCCTCGGCCGCGGCGAGGATGCCGGGCAGGTCGCCGTGCGCGGCGAGCAGGGAGGCGGCCGACTTCTCGCCGATGCCCGAGACCCCGGGCAGGCCGTCGGAGGAGTCGCCCCGCAGCGTGGCGAAGTCGGCGTACTGGCTGGGCAGCACTCCGTACTTGGTCACGACCGCGGCATCCGTCATGACCTGGAGCTTGCTCATGCCGAGGCCCGTGTAGATGACGCGCACGTCGCGCGCGTCGTCGACGAGCTGGAACAGGTCGCGGTCGCCGGTGACGATGTCGACGGGCATGGTCGCCGTCGTCGCGAGCGTGCCGATGACGTCGTCGGCTTCGTGCTCGGCGGCGCCGACGATCGGGATGCCTGCGACGCCCAGCGCCTCTCGGATCACCGGCACCTGCACCTCGAGGGGGTCGGGGACGACCTCGACGTCGGGGGCGTCCGCGACGACCTCGGCGACCCGGTGCGTCTTGTACGACGGGATGAGGTCGACGCGCCACTGCGGGCGCCAGTCGTCGTCCCAGCACGCGACGAGGTGCGTGGGCTCGTAGGTGGTGACCAGCCGCGTGATGATGTCGAGGAAGCCGCGCACCGCGTTGACCGGCGTGCCGTTGGGAGCGCGCACGGTGTCGCGCACGCCGTAGAAGGCGCGGAAGTACAACGAGGCGCTGTCGAGCAGCATGAGGCGGTCGGTCACGGCGCCCATCCTGCCACGCGGGCCCGACGCCGGGTCAGCAGCCGGGGCCCGTCGGATCCTCGGCGCACGAGCGATCGACCAGAGCGGTGCTCACCTCGACGACCCGTACGTCGTAGCCGCCTGTCGTCGAGGTGACGAATCCCGCGACCGGGCGCCAGCCGCGCCCGAAGTCGACGGATGCCGCGTACTGCACGGTCACGCCCACGCTGTACGTGCCGCGCTCCCGGTACACGTGCGACGTGGCGGTCGGCGTGAACTGCGCGGCCGGGATGCTCGCCCACGAGAGGCCGCCCGTCGAGCTGTACGCCGACGTGCCGTCGCCGTGGTCGAACACGAAGCCGGCCGGCACGAAGCGCACGACGACGTCCCACCCCAGCAGCGTGCCCGGCATCCACTGCTCGGATGCCGCGGCGACGAGGTTCGTGGGCATGCCGACGACGCCGAAGCCCGCGGGCTCACCCGACAGGCTCGGACTGGCCGGAACGAACGACGCCAGATCGGCGAGCGTGACGTCGGGCGGGGACTCGACGGTGTAGCCCGGTCGGCAGATCGGTCCGCACGGCGGGGGAGCAGGTTCGGCCGGCGGTGCGGGGAGGGCACCCTCGGGGTGCGAGGAGCCGGCATCGCCGCCTCCCGGACGGGTCGCGCTCGCGCCGAGGTCGACGGAGGTTCCCGAGTTGGAGACCGTGCACTCGCCCTGCCACGGAGTCCCGCCGTCGCAGCCAGCGGGAGTGCTCGCAACAAGTTGAGCTGCGAGCAGCAAAGTCGCCACTCCTAGCGTCGAGTGCACTCGTCGCCCTCGGTCCCGTCGAGTCTCTCGATCACCAGGCCGGTACTTGACGCGTCATCTTCAACCGCAACGACGAGAACGTCCTGAACATCCGGTCGGTCTGGAGAGACCATGGATTCACCGTTGTCATCGACGAGCTCGACTTCGGAAACATTGAGGCAACTGATGACAGACACGCGGACCGCGTCACTCAGCGTGGCGTCGACAGGGATCGTTTCGATGATCGACGAGTGCCCACTTACCGTCCAGCCGTCGGCGTGCATCTGCGAGAAGGACTCGCGCGCGCCCGCGTTCGCGTCACCCGTCGTCCAGGCGTAGACCGCCTCGAAGGTCTCGGGGTCGGCGAGGTCGACCTGGTTGAGCGCGTCGACGTAGGCGCGGTATGTGGCCTCGGCGGCCGCGAACGCCTCGGCCTCGGTGGCGAACGGCGCGGTCGGCTCGGGCTCGGCATCGGGCATGCATCCGGTCAGTGCGCCCCCGACGATCGCGAGGGCGATGAGAGCGGAGAGTGCACGTGCGGCCACGCGACAACCGTAATGCGGCGACCCTGGGGCATCCCGAGTTATCCACACCCTGGACGCGCCTCTTTCCGAGTGTCAGGCTGACGCCATGAGAATCACTCGCATCTTGGGGGCAGCCGCCGTCGTCGCCGCTGCCATCGCGCTCAGCGCCTGCGCGCAGTCGACCACGCCCGCGATCGAGCCGGTCGTCATGGACGTCAACAGCCTGCAGGGCGCGACCGTCGACCTCGAGGTCGGCCAGTCGCTCGACATCGACACGGGCAGCCTCGCCGTCGACAGCTACACGGGTGAGGTCGCCGATCCGTCGGTCGCCGAGTTCGTCGCCGGCCGCGAAGAGGGCGGCACCACCTACAACCCCGGTGTGACCGGCCTCGCACCGGGCAGCACCGGCGTGACGATGTCGAACTCGGATGGCGGCATCCAGGACCTGACGTTCACGGTCAACGTCACGGGGTAGGCACGCCCATCGCAATGTCGTAGGTATGTTCTAACCTCGGGGTATGAGCAACCTGCGGATCGTGCCGGATGACCCGGAGTTTCCGGATGCTCCGCGGGACACGTACGAGTTCGTTCCGCCGGACCCGATCGATCTGATCTGCGACGCCGACGCGGTGCTGTGCATGATGGCCGCGGACCGGTTGGAGCGGATCGCCGCGGCACGCCGGTTCGCGGTCACCGGGGTCACGTACGGGGCGTCGATGGAGATCGCGTTGCGGTCGTTGCGGCTGGAGATCGCCGCCGCGCTGCGGATCACGGAGTACGCCGCGGATCGGCTGCTGGAGCTCGCCGACGCGCTCACCGCACGGTACCCGGCCGTGTTGGGGTCGTTGGGGCGGGCGAACATCACCCAGACCCACGCGGAGGTGTTCGTGGACCTGATGCGCGAGGTGGAACCCGACCTGTGCGAGCAGCTCGCTGCGGAGGGGCTGCGGTTGGCGGAGGAACTGCCGGTCGGGTCCTTCCGACGGTCGTTCCGCGACCGCATCGCCCAGGTGCGGTCGGTCACGCTCGCCGAGCGTCACAAGGAGGCCGTCACGCGGCGACGGGTGGCCTACCAGGACGATGTGGACGGGATGGGGTGGCTGTCGATCTACGGGCCCGCGGTCGAGTTGCAGGCCGCCGAGGGGCGGGTGACGGCGATCGCGAAACCGATCG
>JAUHVN010000259.1 GCA_030425055.1 Actinomycetes bacterium
GCGAGGTCGACAAGTTCGTCGGGGCGCCGGCGGACGTCGAACTGCTCGTGCGCCTGTCGTTCCGCAGCCCGCACGCCAAGAGCGACCTATCGTCGAAGTTCGGCGTGGGCACGTTCGAGGCCGGGCGACTGGTCGAGCACGCGCTCGCGCGCGGCATCCGCGTCGCGGGGTTCAGCTTCCACGTCGGCAGTCAGCTCGACGATCCCGCCCGCTTCGCCGCCGCCCTCACCGACACGGTCGCGCTCATGGCCCACCTCGAGGAGCGGCTGGGGCTCGCGTTCCGCGTGCTCGACATCGGCGGGGGATTCCCCGTCGCCTACGACGTCGAGGTGTGCGCGCTCGAGCGCATCGCCGACGCCATCCGGCCGGTGCTGCAGCCGCTGGTCGGCCGCTACGACCTGATCGCCGAGCCGGGGCGCATCCTGGCCGCCGAGGCGATGACCCTCGTGACGTCGGTGGTGGGGGTGTCGGAACGCGCCGACGGCCGCTGGTGCTACCTCGACGACGGCGTGTACGGGTCGTACTCGAACGTGGTCGCGGAGGACGTGCATCCGCTCGTGTTCGCCGTGACGGAGCTCGGCGGAGCCGCCGCGGGCGAACGTCGATGGACGACGCTCGCCGGACCGACGTGCGACTCGGCCGACGTGATTGCGCGCGAGGCGATGCCGCCCGAGCTCGCGCCGGGTGACCTGCTGGTCAGCCCCGCGATGGGCGCGTACACCGCGGTGACGGCCACGCGCTTCAACGGGCGCGCGGTGACGCCGATCGCGGTGATCGACGCGGCTCCGATCGAGAAGGCGCCCTCGCCGGTGGTCGGGGCGTCGGTCGACGAGACCGTCTCGGCCGTCGTCGCGTGACCGTCGGTCAGACGGTGCCGTAGAGGCGGTCGCCGGCGTCGCCGAGACCGGGCACGATGTAGCCCTTCTCGTTGAGCCGCTCATCGAGCGAGCCGAGCACGAGGGTCACGTCGCGGTCGCCGACCTGCTTCTGGATGGCCTCGACGCCTTCGGGGGCGGCGAGCAGGCAGATCGCGGTGACGTCCTGCGCGCCCCGCTTGAAGAGGAACTCGATCGCGGCCCCGAGCGATCCGCCGGTCGCGAGCATCGGGTCGAGCACGAAGCACTGCCGGTCGCTCAGGTCGTCGGGCAGGCGCTCGGCGTACGTCGACGGCTCGAGCGTCTCTTCGTTGCGCACCATGCCGAGGAAGCCGACCTCGGCCGTGGGGATGAGCTTGACCATGCCCTCGAGCATCCCGAGGCCGGCGCGCAGGATCGGCACGACGATCGGCCGCGGTGTCGCGATGCGCACTCCGCGTGTCTCGGTGACGGGAGTGCGGATGTCGATCTCCTCGACGCGCACGCTGCGGGTGGCCTCGTACGCCAGCAGGGTGACGAGCTCTTCGGTGAGCTGTCGGAACACCGCCGACGGGGTGCGCTCATCGCGCAGGGCGGTGAGCTTGTGGGTGATGAGGGGGTGGTCGGCGACGTGCACACGCATACGCTCAGGTTAGGGCACGGCACCGGGATGCCGCTGGCTACGCTGGGGCCGTGGGCATGACGGCGACCGAGGGGGATGCGACGCTGATGCGGCGCGCACTCGAGCTGGCCGCCGAGGCCGGCGCCGCCGGCGACGTCCCCGTCGGCGCGGTCGTCGCGGATGCCTCGGGCCGCGTGATCGGCGAGGGCAGGAACGCGCGCGAGGCCGGGGCCGACCCCACCGCGCACGCCGAGATCGTCGCGCTGCGCCGGGCGGCGGCATCCACCGGGTCGTGGAACCTCGAGGGCACGACGCTCGCCGTCACCCTCGAGCCGTGCCTCATGTGCGCCGGCGCGATCCTGCAGGCGCGCGTGTCGCGCGTCGTGTTCGGAGCGTGGGAGGAGAAGACCGGCGCCGCGGGATCGATGTACGACGTGCTGCGCGACCGCCGTCTGCCCGTGCGCGTCGAGGTCGTCGCCGGCGTCGCCGGGGACGAGGCATCCGCTCTGCTGCGCGCGTTCTTCGACGCCCGCCGCGGCTGATCCCACGCCAGGGCGCTGAGCACCGCACTGCCGCTCGGGTCGCTGAGCGAGCGGACGGCACCTGAGGTCGCTGAGCGAGCGCAGCGAGACGAAGCGCGCGTGCGCGTCAGAACGGTGGGTCGTCGCCGTGGGCCACGGGGGTGAAGGTGGGTGTGCGCCGTTGCGGGTGGACGGTGTAGACCCGTCCGGTGGGTGAGGTCCATTCCAGGACCCCACCCGGGTGTTGTCGGACCTTCCAGTTCCCGTGGTGTTTCACGGTGTGGTTTCCCTTGCACAGGGGTGCGAGGTTGGCCTCGGCGGTGTGGCCGCCGTGTTCCCAGGCGATGGTGTGGTCGATTTCGCACCGGTCGGCGGGCATCCCGCAGCCGGGGGCCATGCACCGTCCCGCCCGCCACCGCACCAGTCGGGCCAGATCCGCCGGTGGCGTGTACGTGTCACGCCCGACCGAGACGACGACGCCGGTTTCGGGGTGGGTGAGGACCCGCATCCACCCCGTGGACCCGCCGCAGAGTTCCCGGGCCTTGTCGGCGGGGATCGGGCCGATGCCGTCGACGGTCGCCGGGGTGGTCTCATCGACCCCGAGCAGGGTGAGTACCGGGACGGTGACAGCCACGGTGGCGCGGATGCCGCGGGCGGTGTCGGGCAGATGGGCCGTGGTGCCGTCGACGAGGAGGTCCAGGGCGACGTCGGCCCGCACCTGATCCAGCGACCGGTCCTCGTCGCTGCATGCGGCGATGGGTTTCGCGATGGGGGTATCAGATGGTCTGTGTAAGGGGTGAGGTCTCACCTCGAAGGAGCACAGTATGGATTCCATGGCCATCAGTCCGGAGCGCGAGGAGCGTCGCCGTCGGCAGAAGGAGATCGCTGAGCAGCTGAAGTCGTCGGGCGCGCTTGACGAGATCTTCGCGAAGATCGATGCCGGTGAGCAGCTGACCGGTGAGCAGGGGCTGCTCGGCGGGATGCTCAAGGCCGCGCTGGAGCGGGGTCTGGACGCGGAGTTGACCGAGCACGTCGGATACGACCGTGGTGACCCGGACGCGTCGCTGTTCCCGAACTCCCGCAACGGGACCACGCCGAAGACGGTCGCGACCGAGATCGGCGATGTGGAGCTCGCCGTTCCTCGCGACCGGAACGGCACGTTCGCGCCGATGCTGGTCCCGAAGGGCGCTCGTCGGCTGGACGGGCTGGATGGCATGATCATCTCGCTGTATGCGGGCGGGATGACGGTCCGTGATGTTCAGCATCACCTCGTCTCCACGATCGGCACGGAGCTGTCGCACGAGACGATCTCGAAGATCACCGATCAGGTCCTCGAGGAAGTCCTGGCCTGGCAGCACCGGCCGTTGGAAGCGCTCTACCCGGTGATCTATCTGGACGCGATCGTCGTCAAAGTCCGCGACGGCGGGCACGTGCGCAACAAGGCCGCGCACATCGCCGTCGGCGTCGATATGGACGGCATCAAGCACGTCCTGGGGATCTGGGTGCAGGCCACCGAGGGCGCGAAGTTCTGGGCAGCCGTCTGCGCAGAGCTCGCCAACCGCGGCGTCCGTGACGTGTTGATCGTCTGCTGTGACGGTCTCACCGGGTTCCCCGAGGCGGTCGCGGCGACCTGGCCGGAAGCGACCGTGCAGACCTGCGTGGTGCACCTGATCCGCGCTGCGATGAGGTTCGTCAGCTACGGCGACCGCAAAGCCGTCGCCGCCGCGCTCAAGCCGATCTACCAGGCCGCGAACGAGGACGCCGCGCTCGAGGCCCTGGAGGCGTTCACGGGCTCCGAGTTCGGCCACCGCTACCCGTCAGCGGTGAAGACCTTCACCGACGCCTGGGACCGGTTCACCCCGTTCCTCGCGTTCCCGCCCGAGCTGCGCCGCGTGATCTACACGACGAACTCGATCGAGTCGCTGAACTACCAGCTCCGCAAAGTCACCAAATCCCGCGGGCACTTCCCGAACGATCAAGCCGTCGTGAAGCTGCTCTGGCTGGCGATCTGCGACATCGAGGACAAACGAGCCCGCGCCCGAGAGAAGGAACGCGGACTCCCCGCAGCGAACCGCAAAGCCAGCGGCCGGCTCGTCGAAGGCGGCGTCGTCACGAACTGGAAGCGAGCGCTCGAACAACTCGCTCTCGCCTACCCCGACCGCATCAACCCCCACCTCTGAAACCAACCCCGACCGAACCCGCTTACACAGACAACTTGACACGCCCTGCAGGCGCGGATGTCGACCGCGTACACCC
>JAUHVN010000260.1 GCA_030425055.1 Actinomycetes bacterium
TGCGCGTGCGGGCGAGGTTTTCCTCGATCAGCTTGCGGTTGGCAGCGACGAGGTCTGCCACCATGCCCATGATCGCCACCAGCGTGCCGAGCACCAGCAAGGCCCCGCCGATGACCAGCGACTGGATGTGGCCACCGGTGTCGCCCTGGGCCCAGAACCACAGGAAGCGTAGGATCGGCAGCAGGCCGATAAAGGCGATGATCGAGCCGGTGCCGACGAAGGCGCGCAGCGGCTTGTAGGCGGTGAAGGCGCGCACCATTGTGATGCCGGTGTGGGTGATGAAGCGCGGGATCGACTTGAACAGGCGGCTGGGGCGCTCGACCGCGTGGGTGCGGACCGGCACCGTGGTGATCGCCATCTTCTTGCGACCGGCCTGGATCAACATGTCCGTTGTATAGGAAAACTCGGTGGTGATGTTGATGCGCTGGGCAGCATCGCGGCTGATCGCGCGGAACCCGCTGACGGCATCGGAAACGTGGGTGCCGGCAAGGTGCTGCACCACACTGCTGCCCACGCGCTGCAACAGGCGCTTGAGCGGGGAGAAGTGCGCATGGTCGCCCACGCCGCGATCGCCGATCACGATATCGGCCTGTCCGGCGATGATCGGCTGGACGAGTGCGGCAATGTCTGCACCTTCGTACTGTCCGTCGCCGTCGGTGTTCACCACGATGTCAGCGCCGTGCTGAAGCGCGTAGTCCACCCCGTCCCGGAAGGAGCGGGCCAGCCCCATGTTCCTCGTGTGGAACACGAAGTGCTCGACGCCGTGGGCGCGGGCGACCTCGACGGTGCGATCAGTGGATCCGTCGTCGATGATGAGGATGAAGATCTCGTCGACCCCGTCGATCTGCGTCGGGATGCTCTCCAAGACCGCCGGGAGGGTCTCCTCCTCATTCAGACAGGGAACCTGAATGAACAGGCGCATGAGGATCCTTTCGGGCGGCGACGTGCGCGCCGGAACTCGGCGGGCGGACGGGCATGACTCCGAGGATTCTAGCCCAGGGCTTTCTCGGAACCCGGTGAGAGCCCTCGATCCTGGGCGAATTCGTCGACGATCGTCTGCGCGAACCCGCGCCAGCTGTTGCGTTGCGCGAACTCGGCGATGCCGGGCTGCAACGCGCGGCAGGCTTCGCGCGTGACTCCGCGGAGGGCATCCGCGAGTGCGCGGGGGTCATCGGGCGGCACCAGGAATCCTGTGCGCGCGTCGACGACATCCGGGATCCCGCCCACTCGGGTGGCGAGCACCGGGGTGAGGTAGTGGTACGCAGCCGAGACGACCCCGCTCCCGGTGGCTGACCGGTAGGGAAGCACGACGAGATCGGCCCGGGCGAAGTAGTCGGCGGCAGCGTGATCGTCGACGTAGCGGAGCACAGCGTCGGCGCCGACGGACTCGATGCGCGCCCGCAGCTCGTCCTGGCCGTCCCCCCACGCCTCCCCGACCACCGAGAGTGCGACCTGGTCGTCGTCGAGGAGCGCCATCGCGTCGAGCAGCGTGTCCAGCCCCTTGTATGGGCGGATGAATCCGAAGAACAGCAGGTCGAGGCGGCCGCGTGGCGCCCAACCCTGCGAGGGTTCCGGAAAGCGGTCGTACACGGGATGCGGCCGCTGGAGCACGGTGGCCCCCGGCACGAGGCGTTCGAGGTCGGCGCGCATGGCCGAGCCGTGCACGACGTATCCGCTCGCCGCACGCAGCATTCCGCGGGTGAGTCGCTTGCGAAGGCCGCCCGCATCATGGTCGACGAGGTTGTGGCAGAGGAAGACGACCCGGATGCCCCGCCGACGCAGTCGCCGGGCCAGGAAAGCCGACCACGGCTGCCAGAACAGGGTCCACCAATCGACCACGACGAGATCGGGCTGTGAGGCGACGATGCGATCCACCGTCCGCCACCACGACCATGGTGACGTGGCGCTGAGCACGTACTGAGCACCCGGTAGGCGGGCACGGGTCGGGTCGACGTCCGTGTCGCCGGGGTACAACACGCGCGGGTACTGCTTCGAGAACGAGAAGACGCTCACGTCCGCGACCTCCGCGAGTGCGGATGCCAGCGACTCGGTATACTGCGAGATCCCGCCACGGTAGGGGCTCACGGGCCCGACGACGGCGATGCGGGGCCTGACGGCGGTGTCGGTCATCGCGCCGCCCCCGCATTCTCGAAGGTGCGCGCCCACGCATCGGCAGACGTCAGGTCGGCGGACCGGTAGCGCTCGGCAAGCCGAGGCCATTCACGGCGCAGGCGGCGATGCAGCCGGATGCTCTCGCTCAGCAGGGCTCGCGCGGCGGCACGATCGCGCACGTAGAGGTGGCGGCGGCCCGATGCGGAGGCCGTGACGAGCGCGCTGTCGTAGCGCGCGAGCCGCCACCACCGCGAGCGACGCGCGTCCACCGCGACCTCGATACCCTGCGCGAGTCCGCGCGGACGGTGGAGCAGAGCCGAGACGAGCGCCGACAGCGTGAACACCCGCAGTCTCCAGCCGACGGGCATGTCCGACTCGTCATCGGGCCAGGCCGGAGCCTCGGGCGCGGTCGCATCGGGCGGGGCATCCGCAGTCTCGGGGAACTCCCCGGAAAGCGCACGCGCACGCCCGAGGGCCGTACGAAGGTCGTCGTGCATGTGCTCGGGACCGCCGCGTGCCGCAGCGCCACCGGGTAGTACTGCATGCTCAGGACGTGCTTGAGATCGACGCGTCTGCTGTGCACGAGGAGCGTGCCTCCGTGAGGGGCGCCCGAGTGCAGCAGTGCGGCGACGATGCGGTTCCGAGCATGGAAGTAGGCCTGCCAGTCGACGTGGTCGTCCTTGCCCTCCCACGACATGTGCCACAGCGCGACACCGGGCAGGGTCACCGTCGGGATCCCCCGCGCTCTCGCCCGCAGGCCGTACTCGGCATCGTCCCACTTGATGAAGGCGGGAAGCGGAAGGCCGGTTCGGACGATGGCCGCGCGCGGGATGACGCACATCCACCACCCGTTGTAGTCGGCCTCCATCGAGCGATGCAGGAGCGGCTCATCACGCAGGTCCGTGGTCGCGAGGTCGAGAGGCATCCGCTCGGCGTGCTCCGCGCGCCACATGAAGGGAGCTTCGTCCACGACCTCCGCCCACGCGTAGAGCTTGGTGCGGTCGAACAGGTCGATCATGTGTCCGCCGACGATCGTCGGCTCGCTGCAGTAGGCCGCGAAGACGATCGCGCGACGGACCGACTCGGTCTCGACGTGCACGTCGTCGTCCATCAGAAGCGCGAACGACTCGGTGGAGCGACCGACATCGTCCATCACCCGGGCGTAACCTCCCGAACCACCGAGGTTCGACTGGCGCACGAGGCGAAGCCGAGAGCCCAGTGCTGCCGCAGCCTCCGCGAAGCCCTCCTCGGCGTCGACGCGCCGGTCCCCTTGGTCGACGACGATCACGCGCTCGACGACGCCGTCGAGTCGCCGGTCGGCCGCGAGTGCCGCGAGCGTCGCTACACAATAGTCGGGCTTGTTGAACGTGGTGATGCCGACGCTCGCTCGCGGCTCGATCTGCGGAGTACGAGACGTGACCCAGCGCGCGTCCCGCAGAGCGACCTGCTCGTCCGACGCCGCGATGTCGAACCACAGCCACCCGCCGTCGACGAACCCGCTCAACGATGCGTCGAACTCGATACGCCCCGTCGCCGACTCGCGCATCTCGACGCGGCGCGCACGTCCGTCAGCGTCGGAGGCCATGAGCGCGACGTCGGCCCGACCGTCGACCTCGACCACGAGCGTCACCGACTCGAGCCCCGTCGATCGGTGCCAGTACGCGGCGGGGAACCCGTTGAAGTACGAGGCGAACGACGCGGTGCGACCCGGTTCGACCGTCACGGAGCCGCGACCGCGCACGCGCACGCCCGAAGCCGCCCGTACGTAGAGCGGAAGGACCTCGCGATCGAACTCGCCGGGCAGCACCACGTGCTGAAGGACATGGGACATGAGCGGAGCGCCGTGGGGCAGGTCCTTCCAGGAGGAGGCAGGTCTCATCGGCGGTGGAGACGACCGCGCGCGACTCGATTCTGCCATCCGAGACACCGCGCACCGCACTCGCCGGGCCGCCAGCGACGGTCGGGTATCATCGCGGGGTGGTGCCAGTCCGGTGCGCGCCGCCGAAAGACGAAGGAAACCCGTGCCGATCGACACAGCGGAGCGCCCCCAATGACCACTGACTCCTCAGCGGTGATTCCGACCTCTCCCCCCGCCGGCCGCATCGAATGGTGGACGCTCGGTGCGATCACCGCCGCGTTC